>WFTX01000072.1 GCA_015485235.1 Nitrospirota bacterium
CTCTGTGGTATATTTCACTAATAAATGAAATAGTCTCTGATCACCGATGATTATAGGGAGAAGGGGATGAAAAAGACAAGCAACGAGAAAAAAAGTAACAAAAAGATAAGCGTCAGGCGATTTGCCATAACCTATATTTTACTGATGGGTGGTTTCTTCTTCCTGATCAGCTTCCGCCCCATTCAGGAGGTTATCGACCTGAACGGTCTTTACACGAGGGTGATAGTCTTTGTCACGGCAAAGATAATCGCCCTTTTTGACATCTCCGCCAGTGTGGATGGTTCCATAATCAGGCTTCCTTCGATAGCACTCGATGTGAAGTTCGGTTGTAACGGGCTTGAGGCGGTCATGATCTACTCTGTTGCCATAATAGCCTTTCCTGCCCCGTGGAAAGACAAACTGATCGGTATAGCGGCAGGGTTTTTTCTGATACAGGTAATAAATGTGCTCAGAATAGCCGGACTTGCCTATTCTGGTGTCTATCACAGGAAACTCTTTGACCTCATTCACATCTATGTAGCCCAGGGGGTGATGATTGCAGTTGCCCTTGGCGTATTCCTCCTGTACCTGAGGTACACCGGCAGGAGACATGAAGCCCGTATTTAAAGGTGAGACCTTCAGGATCATTCTTGTTTTTCTTGTCTCCTATGTGCTCTTTCTCTTTCTGTGGATCTCAGTGAAAGACAGCTACGGCTATCTCATAACGGTGATTGCTTCAAAGGGGCTCCAGGCTGTCAAGGATGTCAAGGTGGAGGCCATCAAGACAGTTGGTGACCGGTATGTTGTTACCATGAGCCCTGAACGGTTCAGGTCCATGCTTGTGGTGGATGTTTCTGTAAAGACCTCCACTTACACCTTCAACGCACCCCTTACCTTTGCCATAATGGCAGCCTTCTTTATCCCCCTGAGAAAAAGGCTTCTCAGTAGGGGTGAGAAAAGACCCTATCCCGTACTTTTAAGGATTTATGCAGAGTCCTGTCTGATACTGCTCTGTGTTCATATACTTTTTGTCCTCTCCCTTGAGGGGGAGAGGCTTACAAGGATAATGATGGAGCGGGGGTATGAGGAGATGGGAGTTCTCAAGCTGGGGTTCTGGCAATTTCTGTGGGGTTTTGTTGATAATATGGTTATAAGGTTCGAGCCCTTTCTGATAGGGGCCTATCTTTACTTCAGAAGACGGTAAGGTCAAGGCTGAGGCTTAAAAGACAGCGTATAGCGGGTAGGGAAAGGGCGAGAAATGACCAATACACCGATATAACAACGTAAGGTTGAGGCTAAGGTCAAGGCCGAGGTTGAGTAACCAAATAACTCAATAACCCAATACACTAATAAACCAATAAACCAATATACCAAAGGAGAAAAGATGTCATACTTGATTGCTCTTGCCGGTAAGGGTGGCACAGGAAAGACGAGTATAGCGGGATTGACTGTGAGATATCTGGTCGAGAAACGGCGGGGGCCAGTCCTTGCAGTTGATGCAGACAGTAATGCCTGTCTGAACGAGGCCCTTGGTGTTGAGGTTCATGCTACTGTCGGTCAGTTGAGGGAGTCTTCCCTGGAGACAATTCGCTCCGGTGCTTCAAGGCCCGGGGGGCTGAGCATGGAGGAACTCTTCGAGTACCAGGTGAACCAGGCCCTTATCGAGGCAAAGGGTTTTGACCTCATTGTCATGGGAAGGCCCGAGGGCCCGGGCTGTTACTGCGCCGCAAACAACATAATAAGAAAATACACGGATATGCTCTCTGAAAAATATCCCTATGTGGTGATTGACAATGAGGCCGGAATGGAGCACCTGAGCAGGCGGACCACCCATAAGGTGAATCTCCTTCTGATGGTGAGTGATCCCACCGTAAAGGGTATCCAGACGGCAAAAAGGATAGACAGCCTTATTGATGAGCTCAAGCTGGATATAGACAGAAGGGTCCTTGTTATAAACAGGGTTGCTGGAGATGAAGGCGGGAAACTGAGGGATTATGCCCGGGACCTCGGGCTTGAAGTGGCAGGTCTTGTACCACAGGACGGGATGATCTTTGAGTATGATCTCGAGGGGAAGCCCCTTTTTGAACTGCCTGCAGACTCTCCATCGCTCTGCGCTGTTTATGGGATTTTAGAGGGCCTGGAGATAGATTGACCTTCTGATCTGTGTTGTATGACAAGTTGCAGGCCATATTTTTCCAGGAAGGACTCTCTGAGATGAAGAAAGTCTTGCTTGCCGGTAGTTCACACACCAGGTTTTTCTATCCCTTCGTAAAGAGGTCTCTGGAAGGAGTAGCCATAGTCAGCAAACTGCCCTATGATGCAGGAAGAACCGACGAGATACTTGACTCACTGCATGACTGGCCTCTGGAAGGCCAGGATGTTGTGCACCTTTACTCAGGGCACAGGGATCTAATGCTGGATAATAATGGAAGGCCTGTTATTACTCCGGAGGAGTTCAGGTCTAACCTTCAGAAGATTATCAGTATGATCTCCTCTCGTACTGATGCAAGGGTTGTGCTCTCCAATGTTCCACCTGTTTCAGAGGCCATTCTTGCAGAAGACGGGGACAGGAACCACCGTATAATGTCATACAACGGAATTATTTATGAGATTGCCGGAGAATTTGAAATTCCTGTTCATGACTTCTGGGGCTTTGTCCTGAATCATCATGACAGGGAAGGGCTTTATCTTGACGGACTCCACTTCCGGCGTGAATTATACAGGGAATTTGCAGAGTCTCTCTCGGACTTCCTGACAGGGCTGCTCTGTACAACATGAGAAAGAGAGGCAAGATTCAGGAGATCATACCGCCCTGTTTTCTTGATATGCCATACTTTTTTGTCTTTTCGTAGAGGGTTGCCCTCGATATGCCCAGAACCTTTGCTGTCCTTGACATATTCCAGTTTGTCTCGGCAAGGACAGCGAGGATTGTCCTGCGTTCATTATCAGCCAGTGTCGGCAGCCGGGTCTGGTTGTTTTGTCTATCCAAGGTGTTGTCGTTAGCACAGGCCTCTGTAATTTCCGGAGGAAGCTCGGTGATATCAATCAGGGATCCCTTGCACAGGCTCACAGCGCGTTCTATCACATTCTTCAGTTCCCGGACATTCCCCGGCCACTCATAGACCCTCAATGCCTCCATGGCAGGTTCGGTCCACGAGATATCCCTGCGGTGCATTCTGTCCAGAAAGTAACGTACAAGAACGGGGATGTCTTCACGGCGCCTGTGCAGGGGAGGTATATTAACCGTCATGGAGCTGAGCCTGTAATAGAGTTCTTCCCTGAACTTGCCTTCCCGGATCATTGCCTTCAAATCCCTGTTTGTAGCAGCTATCAGCCTGAAGTCCACCTTCTGGGGATGAGTGCTTCCAAGCCTGTAGACAGTCTTGTCTTCCAGTACTCTCAACAGCTTGACCTGGGCATGAAGAGGCATATCCCCCACTTCGTCAAGAAAGAGGGTCCCCCTGTCCGCCAGCTCTATCTGGCCGACCTTGCCGTCTTTCTTTGCACCTGTAAAGGCACCGGGTACGTATCCAAAGAGTTCAGACTCAAAGAGTTCCTGAGGAATCGCCGCACAGTTGATGCTTACAAAGGGTCCTCTCTGTCGGTGACTTTCCTGGTGCAGGGCATGGGAGAAGAGTTCCTTCCCCGTGCCTGTTGCTCCCAGAAGCAGCACAGGCGAGTCTGTAATGGCGAAGTTTTTAATTAATTCCTTGGCCTGGATGATGCCAGCGCTGACACCTATTATGTCATCAAGGGTGTATCTGGCCGAGAGCACGCTCTTCATTTTTTCCCTGTAGACGTTTATCTTTTTTTCAAGGAGACAGAGCCTGTCAGAGAGGTCTTTCAACTCGCCTATGTCCCCGAAGAGGGATTGCGATATCACACCTGCCACTCCGTCAGAGTCAAGCACAGGAATCCTGTTAACAATAAGGATCTTCTTTTCCTTGCCTTCTCCAACGGAACACTTGAAACCAAACTCAGGTTGTGCCGTCTGGATAACGTTGCTTATCCTTGATCCCGGTATGTAGTCTGTGATGGATTTGCCTATTACTTCATCCTGGTTTACTCCAAGATAATCAGCATAGGTCCTGTTGATAAAGCGGATCTTGCATTCGCTGTCACAAAAAATTATGCCACTGGGCAGATTGTTCAGAATAATTTCAGCGAGATGACCCTGTGTGAAATTTCTTCTGTTTTTTGGAGGCATCACTCTCTCCCTTTCTTTTTTACCATACCACAAGTGTCTGTTTGAAATCCAGACATGTCTGGAAAATTTACACTCCTATATCTTCTCACAGGACAAGAAGACAACATTGCAGTGTTTTTTTGAAATGTGTAAGTCTTATGAAACTACTGGGAATAGAAGGCTAATCCTGATGTCATGGGTTTTTAGAACCGTTAGAAGAGAAGAGAGAGATCTGTTTTTTCCTCTGGCACGTGATTTGCTGTTATAGACTGTCAACAACTTCAGGACAGAAAACGGAATGGACAGGGATCTGACTGACTCTCAATGTTTAAGGCTTGAGTGAATTTATCGAGTGAACTTATCCGGAGGTGTGACTGGAATGGAAAGCACTGAGTGTTTAAGAATGACGCGGAAGGTGGCTGCCTGTCAAAGGGCCTGTCCTGCCGGCATTGATGTTCCACGGTATATAAGGGCAATTGCTGATGGAAAGTTCGATAAGGCCCTTGCCATAATTCGGGAAGCCATTCCTTTTCCGTCAATCTGTGGCTATGCATGCTTTGCTCCCTGTGAAAGGAAATGTGGGAAAGGACAGTTTGACAGAGCCGTGGCCATCAGGGCATTGAAGAGGGCTGCTGCTGAAAGGGGTGGAGAGGCATGGAAGGAAAGCCTCGGAAAGATAAGCCTGGGGAATAAGAAAGTTGCAATTGTTGGGTCAGGCCCGAGTGGATTGACTGCTGCCTACTTCCTTGCATTGAAGGGACATGATGTGACAGTCTTTGAACAGAGAAGCGAGGCCGGTGGAATGATGCGGTGGGCAATCCCGGAGTATCGTCTTCCCCGTGAGGTCCTCAGGGCAGAGATAGGGGAGATAGAGGCGCTGGGAGTGAAAATACATACTAATTCTCAGGTTGATTCCATAGACGAACTTAAGAAGGCCGGTTATGCGGCTGTATATCTAAGTTGCGGGGCCCAGAAGAGCTCTACCCTCGGGATAGAAGGTGAGGATGCAGAAGGGGTAATAGGCGCCATAGAATTCCTGGTGAGTCTGAATTCAGGAAATCCTGTTGAGACAGGAAGACGCGTAGCTGTGATCGGTGGGGGCAACGCTGCAATAGATGCGGCAAGGAGCGCTGTCCGTCTTGGAGCGGAAGAGGTGAAGATTTTTTATCGGCGCACACGGAGTGAGATGCCTGCATACCCTGATGAGATTGATGCTGCCATTGAAGAGGGAGTGAGGATTGAATTCCTGTCTGCTCCTTCCCGCATAGAAAAGGTTGATGATGGATACAAGGTGACCTTTGACTGCATGGAACTGGGACCACCGGACAGAAGCGGCCGTCCAATGCCTGTTTGCAAGTTCGGGTTCAACTACAGTGAGGTTTTTGATACCATTATTGCAGCCATCGGACAGGAGATTGTCCTGGCGGATGATTTCGGTGTGCCCCTTAGTGAGAAGGGGATCATACAGGTGAAAGAGACGGATTTCTCTACTGATGTGGACGGGGTCTTTGCCGGAGGTGATGCTGTTTCAGGACCGTCTTCGATCATAGATGCCATATCCCATGGACAGAGGGCGGCTTCTGCAATCGACAGATATCTGGGCGGGGATGGTTCCATTTACTTCAGGCTGGCTCCGGAAGAGACTGAAGTCAGCATGGCTTTCTATAATGAACCTTCATCCCCCCCTGTTGAGATACCAACCCTTCCTGTTGGCGAAAGGATAACCAATTTCAATGTTGTCGAGAAGACACTGAATCCTCTTATGTCCAGAAAAGAGGCCGACCGGTGCCTCTGGTGCGATTACCGGCAGTTCGTTGTGGAACTTGATTTCGAAGCCTGCAAGGAGTGTGGGTATTGCGAGAGGGTCTGCCAGATGGAGGTTTTTGCTCGAGGTGAGAGGTTTAATGCCAAGGGATACCGTCCTTATGTGGTTAAGAGCCCCCAGAACTGTGTAGGATGCATGAAATGCTTCTATAACTGTCCGGATTTTTGTATAGAAATAAAAGGAGCGGAATAGAGATGAAGAGATACTTGGAGACTGGAAACTTTGCCATTACAGAAGGTGCAATCCTTGCCGGATGCCGTTTTTTTGCGGGCTATCCGATTACCCCGGCAACAGAGCTCGCCGAATCGATGTCTTACAGGTTGCCCCAAGTCGACGGAATCTATATCCAGGGTGAGGATGAATGTGCGGCCCTCCATCTGTGCATTGGAGCCGCTCTGGGTGGGTACAAGGCCATGACGGCGACATCAGGCCCCGGATACATTCTTTATGCTGATCCCTATGGGTGGGCGATCGGGTGTGAGATCCCCCTTGTCATTCTCAATTCCGGAAGGGTCGGACCTGTAAGCGGTATAACCGGGGCTCCGGGTCAGGGAGAGTTTTATCTGACACGATATCCCACGCAAGGCGGGAACTTTGAGACGATTGTGCTCGCCCCGAACTCTGCCCAGGAAGCCATGGCTATTACAGTGGAGGCGTTTTATCTGGCCGAACGGTTCAGAACGCCGGTTACAATACTTGCCGATCAATTGATTACTGACGGATTCGAAGATATCAGTGTGCCGGAAAATGAAGAGGAGATGAAGGAGATGGGCTTCAGGACATGGCCACGGAAAATCAACAAGGGTCCGGAGTTTTATCCGCCTACAGATGAAATCGATATTCCTCCCGTTGTTCTTGGCCACAATACAGGTGCACTCTGTTCAGACTGGACTCCAACGGAAGAAGGGTATGATATTGAGGAGGTGGCCGCGCATCACAAACACGCCTACCGGTTGATCTATAAGATACGCAACAACAGGAATCTCTTCAGTAATCTTTATGAGAAGACCTTTTTAGATGATGATCCGGACCTGATTGTCGTCTCCTATGGTACACCTTCCCGCGTTGTGAATACGGCGGTGAAAAAGGCAAGAGAAAGAGGTCTGAAGGTTGGGGCCCTCCGGTTGATAAACCTCTGGCCTTTCCCGGATGAGCACTTCCAGAAAAGCACCAGGTACCTTTCCGTCGAGCTGAACTGGGACGGCCAGTTAGTGCGTGAAGTGCAACGGGCGGTTCCCAAGGATGCCGAGGTGCATTTTCTTGGAAGCTGTGGAGATCTTCCGACAGTACAGGATCTGATCGAGACCTTTGAGAAACTGCTGAAAGGACAATCACTCTCCCGGCGTGGTTGGGAATTGGAGGGATGGTAAGATGGATTATCTGGCAAAAAAGTATACGAGACCGAGGAAGATACCAAGTACAGCCTGTTCAGGGTGTGGCCTGGGCATTAACCACAAGGCGGTGCTTCAGGCCATTTATGAACTTGGCCTTGAGGTCGAAGATATAGTCTGGGGTACTTCCATAGGTTGTGCAGGGCGACAGACCTTTGGTACATGGAAAGGCGACGGATTTGCCGGAACGCATGGCCGTGTATATGCGATTGCAAGGGGTCTGAGGCTTGCCCTTCCCTCGGAGAAAAAGATAATACTTACTGTCGGTGACGGTGATGCCTTTGGGATAGGACTGCTCCATCTCATACATGCCGCCCGTTCTAACGCTGATCTTACCGTTATTGTCAATGATAATCTTGGATACATGTCTACAGGCGGCCAGTATGGGTGGACCACCCCCCTTGGCAGCAAGACGGACAGCAGTCCCTACGGCATGTATGAACAGAACCTGATGAGTGATGATATCGATGTTCTGAGTATGCTGAAGCATGCAGGTGCCACTTTTATTGCCCGGCATGTATCAATGGACGGCCAGAGGGCTGTAGAGAGCATAAAAAAGGGAATCCGGAACAGGGGCTTCTCTTTGATTCATATGGTCTATCCCTGCCCCACGAATTTCGGGAGCCGTGAACTGGGGACCAGAAACACGATAAAGCTATACGAGTGGATTGAGAGCAGGGCAGCCCCTCTTGGAGAGGAAGATGAAAACACAGTATGGGCTACAGGGGTTTATCATGATGCAAGCAACTCCAGGCCCGAATTTTCAGAAAATATCCACAAGAACGTTGAGAGGATAAGGAGGGGAGCCGCATTATGAGAACAGAAATCCTTGCCAGCGGATTTGGAGGACAGGGTGTTGTAAGGCTCGGGCAGATACTGGGTGAGGCGGCGGTAAAGCAGGGTTACCGCGTAACAATGCTCAAAAGTCATGGTACTGAGATGAGGGGAGGGTATGTCAGGAGCCAGGTGGTGATTTCGGATGAGCCGATAGACAGCCCAATTGTTGAGAATGCCGATCTGTTCATCGCCCTCTCTCTTGCCGCATACAATGCCTTCAAACACCTGGTTGACAGCGGTGTTATCCTCTATGATCCTGCCTTTGTAGTGGAGATAGATGAGACTTTGAGGTGTACCCAGATAGCCGTGCCAGCCAAGGATCTCGCCGTGGAGAATCTTGGGAAGGCTGTTTTTGCGAATACCGTCATGCTTGGTGTGACGGCGAGGATGGTTGAAGTGCTTGATCGTGATGTTGTGCTTCAGAGTATCATGCATGTAATTCCGAAGTATCAGGAAGAGAATAAACGGGCATTCGAGACAGGGTATTCTTTTATCGACGGTAACTGAGCTGCTTCCAGAAAGTTATAAAGGGGAGGAATATCAGTAATGGAAAATGGGCGTGTTGTAACCAGTGAGAGGCCGTGGTTTAAGGTATGGCCCCGGCACCTGCCGAAAAGTCTTGAGTATCCACTTGTCCCGGCATGGTGGTTGCTGGAGAAAAACATCAAACTCTTCGGGGACAGGGATGCCGTTATATTCATCAATCATGAGGATATGAGCGAGATAGAGCGGCTTTCGTATGCCGAGTTATATAAAAGGAGTGTTGCTTTATCTCAAGGCCTGCGCAATATTGGAGTACAAAGGGGTGACCGGATAGCTACTGTTCTGCCGAACAGTCCCCCTCTTATTCAGAGCTACTATGGTATATGGATGGCGGGTGGCACCATAGTCCCGAACAATCCGATGGCCAGGGGAGAGGAACTCCGCAAGACCTTTATAAACGCTGAGATAAAAGTCGTCATTGCAAGTGAACAATCACTTCCTGAGGTCCGGAAGGCAGTTGATGGCCTTGATATTCAGACAATCGTTGCTTCAGTTGGAAGGACTATTCTTGATGAGCTGTCTGATGATGCATGCCGACTGGAAACCATACTTGATTTCAAGGCTCCTCCCTCTCCTGTTCCTGTCTCTCCTGAAGAAGATGTGGCAGTGATATTGTATACTGGTGGGACCACGGGTGAGCCCAAAGGTGCAATGCTGACTCACAGGAATATTGTGACCAATACCATCCAGTTTGCCGAGTGGTACGCCTTTGAGCCTGGTGAGGAGAGGTGTGTCTGTGTGATCCCCATGTCTCACAGCGGTGGGATGTCAGGAGTAATGAACGTTCCTGTTTACAGCGGCGCTACCCTTCTGGTGATGCAGAGGGCTAATCCTTCTGTTATCGGAAGGGTTGTAGAGAAGTACAAGGCTACCAGACTGTTCGGCGTCCATACACTCTTTGCAGCCCTGCTGAATGACGAAGAGGCCTGCAAGTGCGATTACTCTTCCCTCAAGGCCTGCAGAACCGGGGCTGCCCCCCTGCCTGTACAGATAAAAAAGGCTTTCGATGAAGTGGCGGGGAAAGAGGTTCTGGTGGAGGCTTATGGGATCACCGAGACAAGTCCCCTGGCTGTTGCAAATCCGATTGACCGTCCCAAGGCCGGTTCTATCGGGATACCCTTGCCGGATACAGATGTAAGGATTGTTGATATAGAGACAGGGGAGGAAGTGCCGGAGGGCGGTGAGGGTGAGCTCTTAATACGGGGACCGCAGGTTATGAAGGGATATCTCGGCAGGCCTGATGCAACGGCTGAAGCGATCCAGGACGGTTGGTTCCGGAGCGGTGATGTGGTCCGTATGGATGAAGAGGGTTATCTTTATGTTGTAGACCGTCTCAAGGATTTTATTAATGCATCAGGTTTTAAAGTCTGGCCCCGGGAGGTGGAAGAGGTGCTTTACAAATACCCTGGAGTCAAACTGTGTGCAGTGATCGGGGTTCCGGATGCGTACAGGGGTGAAAATGTGAAGGCCTTTATAGTTCCTACCGATGAGTCCAGGGGGACCTTGAATATTGATGATATTATTGCTCACTGCAAGAGACACTTGTCTTCCTACAAGGTACCGCGCAAGATTGAATTCCGTGATCAATTGCCTCTCTCTCCTGCCGGCAAGATCCTGCGCAGGGTCCTCAGAGATGAAGAACGTGGCAGATGCCAGTAAGCATTTCAGTCAGTGGAGCATTGAGAAGGTTTTGTCAAGAAGTCTTTCCCTTTACTGGGAAAGATATTTCAAGGAGGAGGTGTACCATGGGAAAGGCGAGTAAATTACTGGTCTTGTTGGCAGTTTTTGCAATAGGACTGCTGACGGTGTCTGGTCCTGCAATGGCAGGAGAATATCCTGACAGACCCATCAAGCTGACGGTTTCGTACTCACCAGGAGGAGCGACTGACTTTCAGGCAAGGATAGTCACCATGAGGGCCCAGACCTATCTTGGGCAGCCGATTGTTATTATCAACAAGCCCGGGGCAGGGGGGATGGTTGGCTGGAACTGGTTCGTAACATCGGCTTCCAAAGACGGATATGACCTGGTCGCGTATAACGTGCCTCATTTTATTGCACAGTCCATTGTCTTCCCCAAAAAGGCGAAATACAATATAAACAATATGGAGCCTATCGCCAACTGGGGTACAGACCCTGCTGTTCTGGTTGTTCCGAAGGACAGCCCCTTCAACTCGGTCCAGGACCTTGTTGATTATGCGAAAAAGAATCCCGGCAAGGTAACGTTCTCAGGAGCAGGTCTTTATGTCGGTCATCATATCGCGTTGCTCCAGTTTCAGAAGTCTGCGAATATAAAGACCAGGTATATTCCTTACAAGGGTGGTGTACCCGCACTCCTGGCTGTTATGAGTGGTGAGGTAATGGCAGGCTTCAACAACACCTCTGATGCCTTCAGGAGCAAGGACCGCCTGAAGATCCTGGCCGTTGCCGATCTTGAAAGAAACTCCTTTATTCCCGACGTTCCCACTTTCAAGGAACTTGGTTTTGCTGTTGACGATGCCAGCAATAACAGACGGGGTATAGCCGTACCCAAGGGTACTCCGCCTGAGATAATCAAGAAACTGGCTGATACTTTTGTGAAGATGTTCAATGACAAGAAAGTCAAAGGAAAGATGAAACTGACCGGGAGCGGGATGAAGGTCCTCTCAAGAGAAGAAACGCAGGAGATGTGGAAGCAGACAGAGGCGACCTTGCAGGATGTCCTGAAGGGTCTTGGCGACAGATAGATAAAAAGGCGGGGGAGGTGAAAATCTTCCCCGCCTTCTCTTTCAGGATTCATCTTGTTGTTGAATGGCAGAACTGGCCAGAGTGGATTTGTAGTCAGGTAATTTTATACCGGCATGCCGCCTTCCTGGATCTGTTCCAGAAATATACCTGACAAGAGTGATTGTCAGACTAATACGAGACAGGGAACTATTGTATGTTAGAGGGACTGACAGGTGTCGTCGACAACTTAGGAAATCTTTTTACTTTCTACAACTTTATGCTGCTCGTCTTGGGGGTCTGTGGCGGGATCATCCTCGGAGCACTCCCAGGGGTCAGCCCGACCCTTTCAGTTGCCCTCCTGGTTCCCCTGACCTTCTATATGGAGCCTTCCAGTGGTTTAATTCTTCTGGGAGCAGTATATACGGCATCTGTAGCCGGAGGAGCGATATCCGCTATCCTGATTAATGTCCCAGGAGCTCCAGCAAACATTGCGACCCTGATTGACGGATATCCGATGGCAAAAGCTGGAAAGGCGGAAACCGCGCTTTATACCTGCTTTATCAGTTCTTTCATAGGTGGAGTTTTTGGCATGTTCGTCATGATCCTCCTTACAGTGCCCCTTGCAGAAGTTGCCCTGAAATTCAAGTCTACTGAAATATTCTGGGTGGCTGTTCTTGGCCTGACTGTTGTAGCCGGACTCGGTAAGCCTGGAACCATGATAAAGTCATTGATGGCCGGTGCATTCGGAGTCTGGCTGAGTACCATAGGGCCCAATCCTGTTACGGGTGAGTTCAGATTTATTTTTCATGACATATTAACTGGTGGAGTACACATTATCCCTGTGTTGATTGGTCTCTTTGCAGTTCCCCAGATTCTCACCCTTGTCGAATCTTATGGAAAAGAGCGCACGGTTTTCCAGCTGAAAAGAGAAAAGGGGATACTGAAAAAGACTTTTCTCGGTACGCTCCGGATGACCAGGGTGCTTGGTATCGGCTCTGTAATAGGGTCTGTTATCGGTTTGATCCCGGGAGTAGGAGGACAGGTAGCAGGGATCGTCTCTTATGACCAGGTCAGGAAATTCTCGAAGAATCCCTCCAGGTTTGGTACGGGGATACCAGACGGGATTGCAGCAGCAGAGTCAGCAAACAATGCAATGGTTGGTCCTTCCCTCGTTCCTTTGCTTACCCTCAGTATTCCAGGCAGTCCAACAGCTGCAGTCTTGCTGGGAGGTCTCCTGATTCATGGTATCTTTCCCGGCCCGGACCTCTTCCGCCTTTATCCTGATGTCGTGCATACATTTATAGGATCTCTCCTTCTGGCGCAGTTTCTTATGTTGGTTTTTGGAATCCTCCTGTCACGCTATTCGAACTGGGTGATGAGGGTTCCTGACCTTTATATGGCGGCCTCGATAGTTGTGCTTGCCACCTTTGGCACCTATTGTGTCAACAACAACTTTAACGATGTTATTGTAATGTTCGCAATTGGAACACTCATGTATGTGGGGAGTAAAGCCGGATTTTCCGCTCTTCCGGTGGTTATGGGTTATATTCTTGGAAGTATTGCTGAGAATAATTTTCTGAAGGGTATGTTGCTGGCAAGTGCAGGCAAGAACATGTTTTCGTATTTCTTTACCGGCTGGATAAATGTTACTGTGATTTTGCTCTGTATTGCTTCTTTGGTATACGGAATTTACAGCAGCAGAAAAGGAAAAGAAGACAAGAAAGGGGTGGAGAGAAGGGACCTCATAGTTGCTCCCCTTGTCTTCTTTTTAAGTCTCTGGATTTATAAAACGCTCGATGTTTCAGATCCCATGTCTGCAATTTTTCCAACGGCGATGCTTGTCATCCTTGGGGGTCTGGCTCTGCTGATTTTTATATTAACCGTTATAGGTCTGAGGACTGAAGGGATGGTTAAAAGGATGGAGGGGGTAAAGTTTCCTTTCTCCAGAATATCGGTTTCGGCCTTGTTGACCATTGCATATCTGTACTTTCTTAATATCATCGGTTTTTATGCAACATCCTTTGTCTTTCACATTGTTTTCTCAAATTTGTCCGGTGCTGATCTAAGGAATGGTAAAAGCCGGGTTTTTGTTAAAGTTCTTATTTCTGCAGTTTTTGTCGGAGTCTTGTATGTCCTGTTCAAGGTTATATTGAAGGTGCAGGCTCCTACTGGTCTTGTCTTGTAATTAACGTAGTTGATGATCTTGCATTTCTAAAAATATCCTCACTCCAGGGTAAATTGTCATCTTATCTGGCCTCTTATGCTTTCCAGTGTCTGAGACCCTGAAATGTCTTTTTTTGTAGAGCTGAAATGGAGCTCCGCTACCTGTAAAACTTACTCATATCAATAAACTCTTCTTCTTGCCTTTACTTATGAGCCGGAACACTGTAAATGTACAGAAAATGACTTATAGTGGCATAAATTATGCTTATATTTACGAGGTTTTATATGAGGCAGAATAATAACTTATTGATAAATAAATAGAATTTAAGTGAGGTGTTTTACTTTCCACTGAGTCCTCGTATGGTTTGGTGACAGAGGGCTCTGAGTTCAATGTGAAATTTTGTAACAACTCAGAATAAAAGGAGAGGTGAAGCCATGTTAGTAATTGGGGAGAAGCTGAGCATCATAGCAAAGAGGGTAAGGGAGGCGATGGAGAAGCGGGAGAAGGGACCGATTCAGGAGATAGCGAAGAGGCAGGCTGAAGAGGGGGCAGGGATGATAGATGCGAACATAGGGCCAGCGGAGGACGGGGGAGAGGAGTTGATGGAGTGGATGGTCACCACCATTCAGGAGACAGTCCATCTGCCCGTATGCCTGGATACTACCAATTACGGAGCGATAGAGGCAGGGCTTAAGGTACACAACAATGACTACGGAGTACCGATGATCAACTCTACGTCTAATGATCCTGAGCGTTTTTCGATGCTTGAGCTGGCGGCTAAGTACAACTGTCTGATAATCGGGTTGACAGTAGGGAAGGGGGGCCTGCCGGCGGATGAAGAGGAGCGTGCGGCGATAGCAGCGGAGATAATGGCACGGGCGATGGAGTACGGAGTGCCGCTTGAGAATCTGTACTTGGATCCTCTTGTGTTACAGATAGCAACGACGCAGGAGCAGGCGATAAAGGTGGTAAGGGCGGTTGAGATGTTTCAGCAGTTGAACGAGCCGCCGATGAAGACGGTGGTGGGATTGAGTAACATATCGAACGGGTGTCCGAAGCATATAAGGCCGATACTGAACAAGTACTATTTTCTGATGTTGGAGAGGGTAGGGCTGACAGCGGCGATAGCGGATGCAGCGGAGATGAAGGAGGCGCTGGAGGAGAAGGCGGATTTTGAGAAGGTGTTAAGGGGGGAGGAGATAGAGGACAGGGAGAAGATGGTGGTGATGAAGAAGACGATAGACGTGATAGAGGGCAATACGCTGTATGCGCACTCGTATCTGGAGATGTAGAATTAGTGTTGAGTTTTGAGTTTTGAGTGTTGAATGAAAAAACAGATAATGTAGTGAGTAAAGGTTCAGCAAAGGGAGTAAAAGAAAAAAGTTATAAGTTTGCACTTAAGATTATCGATTTAGTGAGAGAGTTACAAAAGGAACAAAAGGAGTTTATTCTGTCAGGACAGCTTTTAAGGTCGGGCACGAGTGTAGGGGCAAACATAGTAGAGGCAAATGCTGGTGTTAGTAAGAAGGATTTTGCAGCAAAAATGGCAATTGCTTCAAAGGAGGCACGTGAAACAGGTTACTGGCTTAATCTTTTAAGGGATGCTGGTTTTATCGACGAAAAAAGGGCAGACTCGGTGATGCAAGATTGTGATGAGTTGATAAGGATGTTAACATCAATCGTGAAAACTTCAAAGAAAAATATATATAACTCAAAACTCAAAACTAAACACTAAACACTAAACACTAAACACTAAACATTGGAGGTTTGATATGGGATATGAGGCAGTGAAGGAGAGTTTTTCAGGTGGAGTTTTTCCGGTAAGGATAGGCAAGGAGAAGGAGGAGGTTTTTGGAGGAGAGAACACACTGCCCTTTCACAAGTTTGAGGGGGAGGTACCGAACCGGCCGTTGATAGCGTATGAGATACAGGATGTGGCGCCTGAGGAGTGGCCTGAAACAGTAAGGACGGTCTATGAAGGGGTAAGTGAAGACCCTGTAAAGTGGGCGAGGCACTGTGAGGAGGAGCTTGGTGCCAGGGCGATAGCGCTGAGGCTTGTGGGTACGCATCCAGACGGGAAGGATCTGACGGCGGAAGAGGCAGTGAAGACAGTAACGAGTGTACTTGAGGCAGTGAAGGCACCTGTGATAATACTTGGGAGTAATCATGTGGAGAAGGACTCTGAGGTGCTACCCAGGGTTGCCGAGGCGGCGAAGGGATATAACTGTGTTATAGGTAAGGCGCAGGAGGCCAATTACAAGACGATAGCAGCGGCAGCGATGGCGAATGACCACAAGCTGATAGCGATGAGCGAGCTTGATATAAATCTATCGAAGCAGTTGAACATACTGTTGACGCAGATGGGATTTGCGAAGGAGAAGCTGATAACGGATCCGATGTGCTCGGCGCTGGGGTACGGGCTTGAGTATACGTATTCGGTGATGGAGAGGATAAGGCTGGCGGCTCTGGCGCAGAACGATGAGGTGATGCAGCCGCCGATGCTTGGTGATGTGGGGATGTATGTATGGAAGATAAAGGAAGTGCAGGCCCCTGAGGAGGTGCTGCCCGAGTGGGGCAGCGTTGAGGAGCGTGGGATACTGTGGGAGGCGCTTACTGCGACGAGTTTGATGCTTGCTGGAGCGGAGCTGTTGATAATGAGGCATCCTAAGGCGGTGGAGATGGTGGAGAAGTTTGTGGATGAGTTGATATAAGGCAGTGTTGAGTTATGAGTGTTTAGTGTTGAAGTAATGTATAAATTTTTTTAACTCAACACTCAACACTCAACACTAAATAATTGGAGGTTATAAAATGGCATTAAGTGGAGTAGAGATATTCAAGTTATTACCGAAGACGAACTGCAAGAAGTGCGGGTTTCCGACATGTCTGGCCTTTGCTATGAAACTGGCGCAGAGGCAGGCGACGCTGGATGCATGTCCTGATGTATCGGAGGAGGCGAAGAAGGTGCTTGGAGAGGCTTCTGCGCCGCCGGTAAGGCCGATAACGTTCGGGTCAGGGGAAAAGGCGGTAAAGATGGGAGAAGAGACGGTGCTGTTCCGTCATGAGAAGAAGTTCGTAAACCCGAATGCCTTTGTGCTGGAGATAAGGGATACGGAAGAAGATGCCACAGTTGAGGCAAAGATAGATGCGGTGCTTAACTCGGAGATAAACCGGGTGGGGCAGCTTTTGAGGATAGACGGTATCTGCATAACGAACGAATCAGGTGATGGAGGGAAGCTGGGAGCGGTTGCAGAGAAGGTAGCTACGAAGGCCCCTGAAGTGCCGGTGATAGTGAACACGGAAAGTCCCGAGGCAGCAGAGGCGGCATTGAAGCATTTTACGGGTAAAGGGGCGATACTATATGGTGTAACGGAAGGGAATGCGGAGAAGATGGCAGAGGTGGCGAAGGCGCACAAGGCGACGGTGGGAGTGAAGGCGGAAGGGCTTGAGGCGCTGTCAGCGCTTACGGAGAAGGTAAAGGGGCTTGGAGTAGAGGACATGGTGATAGACGGAGGAGCGAGGAGAGCAGGGGAGATACTGGAGCAGAACACGCTGATAAGGCGAGCGGCGATAAAGAAGAGTTTCAAGGCCCTTGGGTATCCTGTGATAAACTTTGCCCAGAGGGAAGACGGGATGTATGAGGCTCTGGTAGCAGGGTTAGGGGTATGCAAGTATGGATCGATAGTGGTGGTAAGCAGTGCGGAGAAGTGGAAGAACCTAGCGTTGTTTACATTGAGGCAGAACATATACACGGACCCGCAGGTACCGATGCAGGTGGAGCAGAAGATATACAGGATAGGGGAGCCTACGGCGGATTCACCGCTGATAATAACGACGAACTTCTCGTTGACGTATTTCATAGTGTCTGGAGAGATAGAGAATGCGAAGGTACCGGCGTGGTTGGCGGTGATGGACTGTGAGGGATTGAGTGTTCTGACGGCGTGGGCTGCAGGTAAGTTCACGGGGGCGAAGATAGCGAATTTCATAAAGGAGAGCGGTATAGAGGAGGAGGTAAGTCACCGGGAGTTGATAATACCCGGGTATGTGGCGATACTGAGCGGAACGATAGAGGAGAAGCTTGAGGGCTGGAAGGTGACGGTAGGGCCGAGGGAGGCCAATGCCATCCCCAATTTCCTTAAACAGAAAGTCGCCTGATTAGGCTTTCATGATATATAAGAATAAAGACCTGTAAGGAGGTAAAAATGTCCAAGATTATTGCGTCTGCTGTAATGCGAGGTGCCTGGCAGGTTTACAGAAATGCCGAGACACTTCTGGGAAAAATGATTTCAGAGAAGGGTGAAGACTATGAGTTCGAGTTCCCCGATACCGCCTTTTATCTGCCACTGATATATGCGATGACGGAGTTCAAGGTAAAGACCCTCGGGGATATGAAGAAGGCCCTGGAGATGACGAAAGGCTACCTTCATAAAGAGCCTTCAAATACCCTCTGGAAACCCTATCTTGGCGAGGCCCTTGACTCAGGGATGGCCACCCTCTTTGCCGAGGAGATCTGGCTCGCCTGTCGTTACATAGAGGGGCTTGAGCCTGACAAGGACCCTGAGACCGGGTATGAATACAACGGGTTCATCACTGACACGATCCAGCGGAACCTGGGAATACAGCTTGTTGACGGGAGGATGCCTGGCTTTGCAGCGATAATTGGAGCTGCCCCTGACGAGGATACGGCTGTGAAGATTGTCAGGGAACTCCAGGAGAAGAACATCCTTGTCTTCCTCTCCGGACAGGCAAAGGACAAGAACGGGAAACTGACCTGTGTTACGAGGCAGTTACTCAGCAAAAACATTGAACTCGGCTGGGATGTATATATCGTTCCCCTTGGTACGTTGACTGAGCATACCCTTTATGCCCTGGACTGGGCTATCAGGGCCTCGATGATATTTGGAGGCATGAAGCCAGGGGATATAAAGGGTAACCTCCTCTATCAGAAGGACCGTGTCTTTGCCTTCGCCCTTGCCCTTGGAGAGATGGATGACATAAAGTGGGCCACAGGGGCCGGGGCCATAAACATGGGTTTCCCTGCCATCTGTGATACCGATGTCCCTGTCATACATCCCACCGGTGTCTGCACTTACGAAGAGGTGGAGAAGGAGTTCGACCATGACAAGATCGTCCAGCGTGCCATTGAGGTGAGGGGACTGAAGATCATAGTTGACAAGCCGCCGATCCCGATAGCCTATGGCTCAGCCTTTGAGGGCGAGAGGATCAGGAAGGAGGATACCTTCATAGAGTTCGGCGGAAC
>WFTX01000073.1 GCA_015485235.1 Nitrospirota bacterium
ATATTCGGAAATTCTGCATTAATGTATCATTTAACAAATGTCCTCCTGCATTCTCTGAATTCCATTATGGTTTTTTTGCTAACGAGTTTTATTTTTCGCAGGTTTTTCAATGACTCTCGAACGGTATACCCTTTGATGGCTTCTTTTTTGTTTGCAATACATCCTGTTCATGCTGAAGCTGTTCTTTGGATATCTGCTGTTGGAGAACTGTGTATGACTTTTCTGGTGCTCCTTTCTTTTTATTTATACATTAAAACCGAAAGTGGGGGATTCATAAAAAGCATTCTCTCTGCCCTTTGTTTCCTGGCAGCACTTCTGTTTAAACTGACAGCACTTACGCTTCTTCCCCTTCTCATGATCTATGATATATTACTAAGATATGCTTCATTAAAGTCATGGTTAAAACATCTCAGGCAACTATCCACCTCTTATCTTCTATTTATGGTTGTGTTGATATCATTTGTTGTCTTGCGTTACTATGCGATAGGAGGTTTTGTTCCTGTCCTAACAAAATCGTCATATGATATCTTCTCTGTTTTATTGAATGCCGCTGTACTTTTAAGCCAGTATTTCTTGATGCTTGTTTACCCACATAGTCTGAATATAATTCATGTGTTTCATCCTGTAAGGGGCCTGTTAGATTTCAATGCAGTATTCGGCTTAGCCGCTATTTTTTTATTCGGTATATTGTTGTTTTTTTCAAGAAAAAACAGACCGCTATTTTTTTTCCTTCTGTGGATATTTTTCCCTCTTTTGCCTGTGCTTTATTATCCGGCATTTGTGAATGACTATGTGTTTGCAGAAAGATATCTATATTTACCTTCGGTCGGATTTTTTGTTGTAGTAGCCATTGTTTTTAACGTATTTTCACACAGATTGCATCGGTTATATGCGTTTGCTGGATATGGTATTTTACTTGTCTTCTCCATATATTCTTTATATACCACGATCACAAGAGTTCCTGTATGGCGCAATGATTTTACATTATGGACGGATACCCTGAAGAAATCTCCTGATAGTTTTACTGCTCATAATAACATTGGTATTATTTATCTGGAAAGGGGGGAATTTATAGAGGCTGAAAAGCACTTTAAAGAAGCCATTGCCCTCTTCCCAAACTTTGCCGAAGCATATGTGAATCTGGGTAATGTGTTTTACAAACAGGGGATGTTTGATAGAGCACAGAATGCCTATGAAACCGCATTGTTGATTGTGCCAGGCTACAAGGATGCAATTTATAACCTTTCATTGGTAAGGATGTTGTATGAGAAGCAACAAAGCAATTGACTTAAGTGAATACACCTGCAATGGTATGCACTAATTGAATGATGAGAGAGCGTATTCCATTGCTGCAAAATTGCTCAGGATTTTTTTGCTATAATGATATTAGTTTGAATTTGTTCGGGAGGCTGTCAAGTGAACACGGAAGCGTCTAAACCGAAATCTATATCAATTAAGGGTATGCTTACATGCGATTAATTCAGAGTCTCCATCTACTATTACTTTATTCTACAAGCTATTTATTTTCAGCAACTCGTATGGTTTTTTTCTTAGCCATAATCTTGCTCTTCACGTGTCCATCATACTCTGCTATTACAAAGATCTCCGGCAAGGATGGCATAGAGATGGTTCTTGTCCCTGAAGGCCCGTTTTACATGGGTAGCGAGGGAGAGAACTTCCCGGAAGATGAAAAACCAAGGCATGAGGTCTATATCAAGGCATTTTATATGGATAGATATGAGGTGACAAACAGGTCCTTCTCCGAGTTCCTTAACAGAGTGATCGCAGGTGGAGAGGGCGAAAAAAAGAGAAGAGAATGGGTGGTGATCAGAAACGACCTGGATACCACTGAAAGAGCAAACTGGTTCCCCACCGAGATAGAGTTTCGAGAGGGTAAGTACCTTCCAATTCGAGGATATGAAGATTCCCCGGTAATAACCGTTTCGTGGTATGCTGCTGAAGCGTATTGCAAATGGGCAGGGGAGAGGTTGCCGACAGAGGCTGAATGGGAGAAGGCCGCAAGGGGAGGGCTCAGGTATCGTGATTTTCCATGGGGTAACCAGGTCCCGACCCTTGAAAGCGGGGTGGTCTTCGGGAGAGTCTGGAATGACAATACCATGCCGGCGCCGGTAAACAGGGTGGGGAATTACCCTCCCAACGGGTACGGTATATACGATATGGCAGGGAATGTTCAGGAGTGGTGCGCTGACTGGTATATGCCGGATTACTATAAAAGTTCACCCTACCGGAACCCGACCGGCCCTGTTAAGGGGATCCTTAAAGTCATGCGTGGAGGCTCCTGGCTTTCAGTCCCCGGGGGGCTGAGGGTCGGCGCCAGGTATGCCGTAAAGCCCTCAGCCCTGTTTAATACTAACGGGTTCAGATGTGTGAAAGAAGCAGAATGATTAACGGATATTGACTATGCGCTCCGGTATGGGGCGTTGCCTGTTGACTTTGTTCTTTGCAAGATAATGCGTGAGCCTTTCAGAGTCAAGCCTTCCATCACTTTTCACGAGAGAAAGAGCGGTAGAAAAAGATATATCCGATGGGGACAGCGATACGAGATCTGCAATCATATAAGACGGAGCAAAGTCGATCTTCTTCCTGAGCTTTCTGTAGAAGGCACTTACGCATCTGCCGTAGTATGAGCCTCCAACCAGAATGCTCTCAGGCATTACAGCTTGTAGAAAACTTACAAGCCTTTTCATATCACTCTTTCTGAGCTTCCCGCTGTTCATGCTCCTTGAATACACATAAAGTACAGAGCCGGACTCGTTTGTCACCTCGTT
The DNA here is from genome assembly GCA_015485235.1 of Nitrospirota bacterium. Classification (GTDB taxonomy): domain Bacteria; phylum Nitrospirota; class Thermodesulfovibrionia; order Thermodesulfovibrionales; family JdFR-85; genus WFTX01. The sequence goes on from WFTX01000073.1 coordinate 2,790, forward strand.
GAGAAATCTTGTATATTCATCTCGGGGGAACCTGAATGCATAACGGTCAGAATCCTGGTAATGAGCGGGGAGGACAAGAATTATGAGTTTCTGCTGGGTGGACTTGACTTCAATGAAGTCCCGCATCACCTTTTCCTGTGCCTGCATGAGTGAGATCTTCGGGAAAACCACGCTTTCAGAGATGAAGCGTTCCAAGTAATTCAGTCTCCAGTCCTCTCCGCCGCCAGGTTTTCCTTCATATTCAAAAAAGGTGAAAAAGGCAGGATGGACGATTATGTACAACCGGCCCCTGTCGAGATAATCACGGTACCGTTTATACTCTTTTTCACTGATGTCTCCAAGGGCCCGTATCTTCAGTTTCCTGTATGCTTCCTCTATCCATTGAGGGGAGTCCTCAGTCTCCCTGTTCCTGCGGTTCACTTCATAAAGGGTGTAGTCCATCACCTCTGTAGTCAGACCGTCCTGTGCAGGAAAGGGGTTTTCAACCTGCTTAACGGGAAGGGAAGAGCAGGAGAGCATAATGCTTCCCCACAGTATCACGGACAGAACTCTTACAATGGCGGCCAGGATCATTATGGTTATTTTATACTGAAAGTATGCCGGAATGGAATTAGAACTGTACATATCGAAGATACCCTGCGGTCTTGCCGCAGGGTTCTTCTTTTTTTCTCTTTTTTCAAACCCCTTCGAATCTGTGAATATCTGTGTTCCATTCTTTAGGGTAACAGACAGGTTAAGGCTGAGTCTCGGAGAACGCTGTGTTGGTCCGTGTCCGTCAGTTTTCTGATGTTTTATTGTCACTGTGTTACTGTGTCTTGACCCCAAAACCACGGAATCCTTTATAATCATTATGGAATGGCTATGCTGTTACAGTTGAAAACCATGAGTTTTTAACACCCAAACTGAGCGATTCTTTCAGGAATGGCATATAATGGCATATAAGGAGGCAGAGGGGTAAGGGGTCCGAACGGGTTTGATCATCACGCCTCACCCGGATGGTGAGGCGTGATGATCGCCTCGGAGACGGGGCCCCCGAAAAGTCGAAGACTTTTTGGGGTATATGGGGCATGGAGGCCCTTCGAGAATGAGGTGAAGGCCCCATATCCCTCTGCCCGTGCGGTAAAATCGCTCAATTCAGGTAACAATCTGTTTTTTATAACCCCTCGCAGGGAGGTATGATGAGACATTCAGTTTTTGGTGTATTGTTGAGCTGCTTGGTCTTTGTATGGACAGCCTCTATGGTTGTCACTCCCGTGGATGCCCAGGAGGTGGACTGTCTCCAGTGCCACCCTGACCTGAAGGAGCATAAGGTTATCCACCCCGCCCTTGAGATGGGCTGCACTGCCTGCCATGTCGGACTTGATGTGAGTGACATTCCCCATAAAGTTACAAACGGTGTAACGAAGGGGCTGATGGCCGAGCCGCCTGATCTATGCTACAACTGCCATGACCAGGGGATGTTCGAGAAGAAATCGAGGCATCCTGCCCTGGATATGGGGTGTACTACCTGCCATAACCCCCACTCCTCGGATAATGAAAAAATGCTCATGAATTCTCCTCCAGACCTCTGTTACAACTGTCACGATCAGGGGATGTTCACCAAGAAGTATGTCCACCCCGCCCTTGAGATGGGCTGCACGACTTGTCATAACCCTCACAGCTCCGATGCAGAGGGGCGGATGCTTGTTTCAGATCCTCCGGACCTCTGCTTCAACTGTCATGACCAGTCGAAGTTTTCAGGTGAGGGGACAATCCATCCACCTGTGGCTGCCGGTATGTGCACTTCCTGCCACAGCCCACACTCTGAGGACCGGGAAAAACTCCTGCTGAGTGAACCCCCGGGGCTCTGTTTCAACTGTCACGCCAAGACAAAATTTGAAGGTGCAGTGGTCCATACACCTGTTCAGATAGGGATGTGCACGACCTGCCACAATCCCCACAAATCAAAGAACGGGAAACTGCTTCAGTCTCCTCTTCCGGACCTGTGCTACAACTGTCATGACAAGGCAGAATTTACAAAAAAAGAGATACATCCGCCCGTGGCCGCAGGGATGTGTACTGAATGTCATCAGCCCCATGCTGGTAGTGAAATAAAACTTTTAAAGAACAGGCCCATAAGGGTCTGCCTCAAATGTCACAGAGGTTTGTTGAGAAAGCCCCATGCAATCATGGCCTTTTCCCGTACAGGTGGACATCCTGTTGGAGATGTCAGAAAGAAGAAAAAACCCGTTGTTGATCCGAAGCGGCCTGGAAGGGAATTCTACTGCGGCAGTTGCCACAATCCCCATAGCTCCGACTGGGGAAGGCTCTTCCGTTACAGGGCAGATTCGACCATGGCTCTTTGTCCATACTGTCATAATTACTGATGGTGGAATGTTTTTTGCTTTAATCTTTATTAGGGTAATATGTGAGGAAGGAGAAGAAATGATGAATACGTTTAAAGGAGCCATTATGTCAGCACTTTTGGTGCTTAGTGCAATCTTTCTGTTTGTCTCCTGTGCTACACCACCTGAACGGATTGAAGAGAGTGAGTATGTCTGGCCCCTTCCGCCCGAGAAACCAAGGGTGAGATACGTGAAGAGCCTCTGGGGTGAGGAGGATGTCAGGAAGTCGGCTCCATCAGATTTCATAGTCGGCAAGGACCCTTCCACAGACCTCTTCAAACCCTATGGTCTGGCAACTGATTACTCTGGACGCATCTTTGTTACTGATACTGTGAGAAGGGTGGTGTTTGTTTTTGATGAATTGATGGGGGATCTGAAGTTCCTGGGACTTCATGATCTGCCGCTTGGTGTTCCTGCTGATGTGGTTGTTGATCAGAAGGAGAGGGTCTTTGTGTCTGACGCAGGGAGGGACAGAATAGTTGTATTTGATCTGGATGACCGGATCCTCAATCAATTTGGACAAGGTGTGCTTGATAATCCTGCCGGAATGGCGATTGACGAGGGTCGCCAGAGACTCTATGTTGTATCAACTCATACCCACTCAGTTGAAGTGTTTTCCCTTGAGGGGAAACATCTTTTCAGATTTGGCGGGCATGGTGCAGGTCCCGGGCAGTTCAACTATCCCATGGACATAGCTGTAGGCCCGACAGGTGATCTCTATGTGGTGGACAGTGCCAACTTCAGGGTGCAGATTTTCACAAGTGAAGGTGATTATGTCAGGGAGTTTGGTACTCTTGGAACAGGGCCCGGACAGTTCTCAAGACCTAAAGGGATTGCTGTTGATCAGGCAGGAAGGATATTTGTCACCGACGCCTCGTTCAACAACTTCCAGATATTCAACGATATGGGGCAGCTCCTTCTCTTTGTCGGGACGGGCGGGGTTACAGGCCCGGGCGAGTTCTCACTTCCAGCGGACATCGAGGTGGACGGCCAGGGGAGAATATACGTAGCAGATCAGCTCAACAGAAGGGTTCAGGTCTTTGAAATGATCAGGGATAAATAAAATCCTAAATTCTAAACACTAAGCCCTAAACAAATACAAATGAGCAGAAATTCAAAACAGTATGATCTGGAGGAGAGAACATTCATCTTTGCAAAAGAAGTAATCGACCTGGTAGATGATGTATCAAAAAGCCTGGTTAACCTGGAGATTGGTAAGCAACTTGTCCGTGCTGCTGGTTCTGTAGGTGCAAATCATATTGAAGCGAATGAATCTTTGAGCAAGAAGGATTTTATAATGCGGATAAAGATATGCAGGAAGGAATCCAAGGAGTCAAGATACTGGTTGAATTTGCTTAAATATAGGGATGGAATGGATGGCCGGAGGGATGCCCTTATTCAGGAAGCTACAGAACTGATGAAGATATTTGGCGCCATCCTGGAGAAAAGCAAATAATCTGCACAAATTGTTTTGAGATTTGAATTTTGGAATTGTTTAGGATTTAGTAATTAGAAATTAGAATTTAAACAACAGGAGGTTGATAAAGTGAATAGAATAATGATACTGCTTATGTCCTTTCCCGTTGTCTTTGCCCTGCTCCTTACAGGTTGTGTCTCCCAGCAGAAAGAGGTAAAGAAAAAAACGGAACCTTTGAAGGAGATTGTCTGGCCTCCCCCCCCTGAAAAACCAAGGGTGAAATGGGTGGCCCAGTACAGGGGAAGCGACGATGTCGAGCAGGGACCGGATGTGTTGAAGTTTCTTGGAGAGCAGAGGATTGTACGACTCAGACGGCCTCAGGGAATAGTAGCTGACAGGGATGGAAATATATATGTCTCGGATATTGCAACTCCTCCAAGAGTGTTTGTTTTTGATTTCAAGAACAATAAATTCAGGGTGTTTGGCAGAAAGGGTATAATGAAGTTAAAGATTCCACTGGGACTTGCAATTGACAATGACAGGAGGCTTCTTTTTGTTGCTGACAACGGCCACAAGGCCGTAATTGCCCTGGATATAGATTCTGATTCCATTAAGTTCGTTATAGACAGTCAAAGGGGTGGTTTTAAAAATCCCAACTCGGTGGCAGTCGATCCTCAAAGAAAGCGCATATATGTCTCTGACTCGAAACTCCATGTTGTCAAAGCGTTTAGCTATGATGGCAATCTTCTTTTTACTATCGGAAAGGGAAAGCGGACAACAGATGATGATGGTTTTAACGTTCCAGCCTCCGTTTCTGTTGACAGAGAAGGAAATGTGTACGTCGCCGATATGTTCAACAGATATATAAAAATCTTTGACTCCAATGGCCAATTTGTCAAAAAAATAGGTTATGGTGTTGGTACGGGACTCGGGAACTTTTCCAAACTCGTTGGAGTTGCAGTTGACTCGGAAGGACATATATATGGACTGGATACTGACTTCTGTAATTTCCAGATCTTTGATCAGGATAATAACTTTCTTCTTTTCGTAGGAGAGCCCGGGACCAGGGTCGGCAAGTTTCTGCTGCCAAAGCGGATTTACATAGATGAGAACGACATGATTTATGTAAGTGATACCTTTAATCACAGGATTCAGGTTCTTCAGTATCTCAGAGACGAAAGCAGTAAAAATAGGTCAGGACAGCAATGAAAGCATGAACCGTATAAGAAGCAGATTACGAAGTGTTCAGTGTAACCCGTGTTTTTTCCCTGTAACTGTTTCCATAGTTCAATCTACTGTGTGAAAACACACATTCGGAGTTATTTCCCACATAAAATGAAGGACTTCCAAAAAAGGCCTAAGGTCATATGAACCATTTTGTGGGTTAAATAAGGTTTGTCGGTTATGTTACTTATTGAAAAATAAACATATTTCACTAATGCTTCAAATATCTCTTCCGCTTCTGGCACGTGAGTTGCATATATTAATGCAATAGAAACAAGGACATGATTCAGGAGGTGTGATTATGAGAAAGATAATGTTTGATTCTTATAAATCCCTAATGAAAGGAGGTGAACAAATGAAAAGGATTCTCGTACTCGCAGCTATACTCACCCTTGTGATGGCTGGTGCAGCCTTTGCGGGTGTCTCCGGTACGCTCCATGACCTGAGCGGTGGCACAGGCCAGATCTGTGTTGCCTGTCATACCCCTCACGGTGCCCAGTCAAGCTCCAATGGTCCGCTCTGGAACAGGAACTACGACAACTCCGCCACTACCTACACCACTTACACAAATACCGGAACCTTTGATATGGGTCCTGTGGTCGGTCTTGGCCCTCAGTCACTGGCGTGCCTCAGCTGTCACGACGGTACTGCATCCCAGCTTGTGAACTATCCCGGGCCTGGTGCAGCCAACTCCAACTACGATCTGACTTCAACAAGTTTCAACAATCAGAACAACAACTCACTCATCAACACTGACCTTACCGATGACCATCCCGTTGGTTTTGTTTACAACCCCGGTGCGGATGCACAGGTCAACAACTTCCCGACTGCGGTTAATGGTGTGATTGCCAATGTCTTTCCGCTCTATGGTGCTTCCAACAATACCTTTGAGTGCGCAACTTGCCATGATGTGCATAATATAGCACATCCTGCACGGGATCCCGTGTACTTCCTCAGGACGAGCAATAACCAGTCCGCACTTTGTGGTGCTTGCCACACAGCTAAACTCTAATATATTAAGTGAATCGGGAGAAAGGCAAGATTTTTTAAAAGGAGCGGGTTTGAAACCCGCTCCTTTTATTTGCTTCAATAAGTAATGTTGTCTGCATACAGACACCAAGAAAGCCCTTTTGTTGTTACTTTGCTGTTAGACGTCAATTAGGTGCTAAACTAAACGGGGAATAAATAAGGAAGTTCTGACTTGATGGGCACAGGTATAAATGAAAAATTCAGTCCTCTATTGGGGAAACTCCTTGTCTTTGTTTTTTTTATTGTCTTTGCCATTTCAATAGTTCGCCCTATCATCGATCCTGATCTCTTCTGGCACCTTGCCACTGGCAAGTGGATCGTCGAGCATAAAACCTTGCCTGCAGAAGATCCCTTTTCCTTTACCACCCAACGATATGCCTATGAAGAGTTCGACAGGACCAGGTTCATCCTAAGGCAATACTGGCTGGGTCAGATAATAATATATCTTTGTAACCAAATGGCAGGATACTGGGGCAATATAGGATTCAGGGTAATTCTTTTCCTGGGCATACTCTTTCTGCTTAATCGATGGTTGAAGGAAGATAATATTGACCCTTTAGCGCGGGTTTTGTTTCTTGTGCCTTCAGGAATGATACTCAGTCTTTTTGTCGGTGACCGTCCCAACCAGATGACTTATCTGTTCTCCGTGATCATGTTCTATCTGCTAAAAAAATATCGACAAGGCGAAAATAGAGCGGGTTACCTGATGATCCCGGTGATGATCCTCTGGTCAAACATACATGGCGGGTTCATATTGGGTGATGTCTTGCTTGTAATTAGCCTCTCCCTGGCTTGTATAAGTTATCTTGTAAGAACAAAAGAGGGGAAATCAAACGCTGATATCGCCAAAAAGGGAGCACTCAGGGATGTCGTCGTTTTTAGCTCTTCAATTCTTGCCTCCTTTGTTAACCCAAATCATATCAAGGTGGTTTTTACCCTTCTGGAATCCCGGTCCTTTTATAAGTTCAGCGTCTTCGAAAACCTTACGCCTTTTCAGTATATGCAATATGGACAGAATATGTACGTTTATATCTTGGTGCTTTACCTTGTTATATTGTCTCCTGCGATTCTGTTAGCTTACAGACGAGATAAAAAAGGGGGTATTTTCTTTGGTTTAACGGCGTTATTTCTTACGGGACTTTCCACTATGGGAGTCAGATACATGCCTTTTACAGCACTTCTTCTTACACCCCTTGTTGCAAGAGAATATGGACCATATATCAACAGAGGCAAAGGTGTTGTATTTAAGGCCGTAATTGCCTTAATAATCCTCTCTGTTTTTATATACAATGCCAGATCTCCTCTCCTGAAAGCCGGGAGATCTTTGCCACCATTAAGTTCAAACTTTCCGACTAATATAGTCCGGTTTGTAAAGAGTGAGGGCATCAAAGGCAATGTTTTCAATACATATTCCATTGGTGGATACCTCATATGGACACTTTATCCAGATGTGAGAGTATTCATAGATGGAAGAGGACTGGTGCAAAGGGTATTTTACGCATATAAGAGAATTGTGAAAGGAGATCAGAGCATTATTGAGGGTGTGCCTGTCTGGAAGGCCCTACTCGAGAGTTATAAGATAAAATACGCGCTCATAGAGCCGACTGATATTATTGGTGGAATGAGGGATATAGTTATACGGCTTGTTGAGGATCCTGAGTGGAGGCTTAATTACATTGATGAAGTATCCAATGTGATGTTATTCTCCAAAGATCCTGCGTTGCAGGAAATCCCTGGCATCCTTGCTTATGCCGATATTTTGAAGATTTCTCTCCTGAATGTAAGAAACATGCCCGACAACCCGCAGGGGTATGTTACTCTTGCAAAGATTTATACTCTACTTGGAAAAAGAGGAAGAGCTATTGCTACCCTTGAGGGAGCGATAAGAAACCATCCTGCATGGGGGGAGGGCTTCATAGGTCAACTGCTTGATTATATAAAGAAAAACGAGATCGTAAGGTGGTGATGTATCAAATCCTGAACAAATCCACTATCTTAAAATGAAGAACCCTGCGGCAAGACCACGTGGATCGATATGATTAAAAATGCGCTCGCTGTGCATATTCAAGACGGTATTGGCCACAGATGACACAGAAAAAAACGATTTTCACTGATCTCCTCAACCTCGACCTCAGCCTGTCTTATTGCTTTTCCCTGCCCGCTACCCGCTGTTTTTTAAACCTCAGCCTTGACCTGTGTTGCTATGGTCTGAAAATTGCATATTAATTACTGGTATTATTTTTTTGTTTCAGGAAGTATGGGTTCATATGAGCTTCCAAGGATTGTGGGCATAGTACTTTCGTTCTGGAAGTGGGTTAAAACCCATATTTCTGTGTCATATCACGCAAGGGAGGTGCTTTCATGATGAAAGGACTTCTGCATTATCGAACCAGGGAGGGCAAAAATACTTACAGGACAATAGACCTCACTTTCTGTTCCGGTGAGGATGATTCTGTGTTCAGTGAGGAGGGAGTGGTGGAACTCAGAAAGAGGCGGCTCAGAAGAATCCTTGAGGAGGCGGCAATGCAGGACGTTCACCTCAGTTACCGGGACCTTGAACTGATACTCTCCACATCCCGGTCTACGTTGAAGAGGGATATGAGGATGCTCAGAATGGGGTAGAGAATGAATTTCGGAACGATTGAATATATATGCGAAGTGTCCGATAAGAATGAGAAGGGCTACAGGGTTTTGAACCTTACCCTTGTGGATGAGGAAGACGGTGATATCTTTAGGGAAAACGGACTCATGGAACTCAGACGCAGGCGGATATTGAGACTTGTGAGGGAGGCAGCCGAACAGGGTTGTACCCTTTCTTACGGTGACTTGGCAAAAATACTTCTCACCTCTGTTGCAACCCTTAAAAGGGATATTGTGGTTCTGGAGAAGAGAGGGGAGTACATTCCGCTTCGGGGGAGGAGAAAATATCCCTTGGACGAGGGAGAGAAGAAAAAGGTTATATCTGATATGATAAAGGACAGGGTGGGATGAAGGGGCTTTCTCGCATTGCTGATACATTCAGAATGAACCCATCTGGCTGGTTTTGTCAGCCAGTGGTTTTTTTTATTGCTTTATTGTTTCTTTTCTTTGAGCCAGCTCTGAGCAACATTGTTTCCGAGAAGGGAAATTTCTCTCAGGCTGGCATGGCTGAAGCACGTTCAATGGGCGGCGAGTCCGAAATCAGGTGGCTGTTATACAAGAAATATCTGATCTATGGAGATATCGGACTGGAATATGAGAAACAAACGAGGGAGACTACTCAGGATGATGTAACAACAAAGTATGACGCTGACAGTTTTGTTCAGAGATACAGGGTGAATTTTAAAAGTTACATTTATCATCCCAAACTGGTTACTTATACCCTGGGAGTAGACTTGAACCTGACTTCAGGAGAACTTAACAGGATAGATCTCAAACGGTATTTTATGAATCTTAAGTTTCTCAGAACCAAGCCATTCAATTTTGAAATCAGGGCTGAATATCGAGATGGTGAGGACTATACCGGTTTCAGCCAAGGGGTTACGATGGTTTATATCAGGAAGAGAAAGAAAATAGGATTCAGAAACATGCGGGAATATACTCTATGGCTCAACCAGCAGAGACTTAACAGAAGAAACCAGAACCAGAACCAGAATCAAAATCAGAATCAGAACAGAAATAATGCCAATCTTAATCAGGAAAATCTGAACCAGGAAAAAGAAAATCAGAATACAAACAGAAATGCTAACCAGAATATTATGAACAGGACCATTCCCAAACCAAAGAGAAGTCTTATCGACAGGGTGCTTCCTGTAATATTTATATTTGATTTTGACCGCATTCAGAGCTCAACTGATGATGGTGATACAACTGATTATCTTGGGACACTACGCATGAAGGGAGATTTCAAAACTGAAAAAACCCGCACCAACTATTTTCTGAATTTTTCCTATTATGACCTTACCAGTGACTTTAGTGAAGATTCCACTAAATTTACTTTCTCCGCAAAATCACTGACTACAATCAATAAAATAGATAGAATGGAGTGGGAAGCCCGCTATAGCCTCAGGGAAAAAAGTTCATCTGAAAATTCATATAGTATTGATGGCACCTACTCGGGTTATTTCAAGGATAAGATCTGGAATTATCAGTTGAATCTAAGATATTATCAAAGAGAAGGAGATACAAGCTATTCATTAATCGGTTATGCCGGAAGAAAAGATGAATACAAGAACTTCCATCTTTTGTACCGTCTGGGTGCCAAGTACCAAAGGGATGACCTTATCAATAAGGATAATATAGGGGTTTTTGGTACCATAACGGCTAACCGGAGACTTTCTGCTCGTCAGTCGCTTCTGCTTTCCTCAAGACTGGATGTTGGAACCGAAACAAACATACTGAATGCAAGGGCGGAAACGAGGTATATACTTTCCAGTAAACTTCTTTTATTTGGAAGCTATGACTTTTTTACCGGTACTGGAAATTATACTTATGAACTTGGTGGTGCTGCTGATGACCGAACACGGCACCAGATCAGAATTGGTCTGAATGGAAACTACAGGTCTGTATTTTTCCATTCGATTTTGTCCTACTTGTATCAAGATAGTAGTAACTCCATACTTTGGGATAACGCAGCGAGATGGGTCTTTTTCAACAGGGTCAGGTTCACACTCGGTCTCAGGGCAGAATGGCATGACACCACGAATGCTGGTGATAATACGGAAGGCTTGAATAATACAGATAAGGAAACTACCATCTCCGTATATAATCTTATCATGTTTTCTCCATGGTACAGATCGGCTGTCAGAATATACAGTCGCTATGAAAAAACCATTAATGGTAAAGAGTCAACGCATTACAATGTAAAACCTGAGTTTATTTGGAGGATTCGGAGATTGTATCTGAGTATGAGATACGAATATATTTATGACAAAGTCCTTTCTAACGAGATCACAGAGCAGAAATTCTATGTGCGTCTCACAAGGCCCTTCTGGTTTTAGAAGAAAGCGGGTATAAATGACAGGTTAAGGTTGAGGCCGAGGTTGAGAAAGAAAGCGTGTAGCGTATAGCGGATAGGAAAGGATGACAGGTTAAGGAGATCAGTGTGAATCTGTTTTTTCAGTGTTCATCAGTGTCCTATAAAGTTTTGGATTTAGGTAATTTGAATTTGTTTCAGGATTTAGAGATTAGGATTTAGGATTTGTTTTATGAAAGGAGTCTTGATGAAAAACAGTATATCTGTCTTAGTTGTTTTGTTGATGATTCTCGTATCTCCCCTCAGCAGCCTTGCTGGAGTGAAAGTTGTTGCCAGGGTTAACGGTGAACCCATAACCGAGCGGGATCTGATGATTGCGGTTCAGAAGAAGATTCCCATGATAAGTTTTCACAGAAACGTCTCTAAGGAAAAGCTGATGGCTATAAAAAAGGATGTTCTCCAGGATCTGATAAACGATGAACTGATTTACCAGGATGCGAAGGGAAAGGTGGCCGTTTCGGAGGAGGAACTTGAAAAGGAGATGGAGAAGGTAAGAAAGAGGTTCAAATCTGAGAAGGACTATAAACAGGCGATCGTGAAGTCAGGCACGACTGAATCGGCCTTGAAGGAGAGATACAGACGGGAACTTATGATCAGGAAAATGAAGGAGAAGGAAATTTACAGAAAGGCAGAGGTGACCGAGGCTGAGGCAAGAAGGTACTATGAACAGAACAAGGGTCGATTCCTTGCGCCTGAAAAACTGAAACTCTGGGAGATTTTCCTTGAGGTTCCGCCTAACGCTACCAGGGAAGAGAGGGAGGCGAAGAGGAAAAAGGCGGAGGAGATACTCCAGAGAATCAGGAAGGGTGAGGACTTTGGCCGGCTTGCGTGGGATTATTCTGAAGACCGCTATAAATACAAGTCCGGGGAATTAGGGTATATCCACCGTGGAAGGCTCAATCCTGAAGTGGAAAGGGCACTCAAGAATGTTAAAGCGGGTGAGATAACAGATGTTATTGAAACAATCTACGGTTATTACATCTTCAAGGTGGGTGAGATTGTTCCGCCGAAGCAGCTCTCCTTTGATGAGGCCAAGAAAAAACTTATCCGCCAGTTGCGGGAGTCACGGGCAAAAAAATTAAGAGAAGAGTACTTAAAGAGACTGAGGAAGAAGGCGAAGATAGAGATATTCATGGAAAAAACAGGTTGAGGTTAAGGTTGAGGTCGAGAAGTTGTACAGGGATTTCAGAGAAATGCCAGTCTGGCAAACAGCGATGCAGGTAGCAACAGAAATTTATGAATTGACAGAAGAATTACCCCGTAAGGAGGATTTTTGCTATACAACACAGATAAGGAAGGCTGCCCTGAGTATCCCGGCCAATATTGCAGAGGCATTTGGTCGTGAGCATAGTAAAGATAAAATTAACTTTTATTATTTTGCCAGGGGTTCGATAATGGAAACCATCAGTCACCTGGAGTACGGAAAGAGAGTTAATTATTTAAGTGAAGAAAGTGTCAGATCAATAAGTAATTTGCTTGAAACACTGGCTGCAGACCTGAACAAGTTGATAAAATCTCTAAGAAGTAATAAAGGGTGATAGCATGAGAAATTGTATTCATCATATACCAGTGAAACTTTCAACTTCTGCCGTTACCTTTTTCCTCTCCTTAACCTCAACCTTAACCTCAACCTTGGCCTTAACCTTGGCCTCAACCTTGGCCTTAACCTTCGGTTTATTCTCCTGCTCTCCCCCGGTCCACCACGCCCAGATTGATGATTCTTACAGGGGAAAGCTCGTCTGGCCGCCACCACCTGAGAAGCCCCGGATAGAGTATCTCTGGTCCTTTTACAAGTTTCTGCCGGAAGGCAGAAACCTTGCCGACTATGTGGCAGGTGAACAGGGCGGCCTTGATGATCCGGCAACACTGCCCTATCTGATGAGACCGTTCTCGCTTTTTGTCAGAGAAGGCAGGATATATATTGTCGATCAGGGCCCTCCCCGGATTACAGTGCTAAATATGAAGACAAGGGAGGTGTCTCACTTCGGGGTTTCCGGTGAAGGCAAACTTGTTTTTCCAGTGGGCATAGTGGTTGGTGCCGATGGGACCGTATATGTGAGCGATGCTGAGACAGGCAGGGTGAACAGGTATGACCGGCAGGGGAAGTTTATCGGATATCTCCCGGAAAAGATGGCATTCAGGAGACCGACAGGCCTCGGGATTGATTCTGAAGGCAATATCTATGTTGCCGATACATCAGCACACAGGATAAGGATATATTCACCGGACGGGAAACTTATCAGAAAGTTTGGTAAAAGGGGCAGCAAGGACGGGGAACTGAACTTTCCCACTCACCTCTGGGTCAAGGGTGAAAAGATATATGTCACAGATGCGATGAATTTCCGTATCCAGATATTCAACAAAGAAGGGCAGTTCCTGGGGAAGTTCGGACAACCCGGTGATACCTATGCCGATCTTGAAAGGCCCAAGGGTGTTGCAGTTGACTCCTTTGGCCATATCTATGTGGTTGATACCCTTCAGGCAAGGGTGAAGATCTTTGACGAAAAGGGGAGGATCCTGCTCTTCTTCGGGGAAGAGGGCCGTTCCCCCGGAAAGTTCATAATGCCTGCTGGCATATTTATAGATGACAGTAATACAATATATGTTGCAGATACTTACAATATGAGGGTCCAGGCATTCAGGCTGCTGGACGGGAAGTAATTTTAAGGTTGAGGTTGAGGTCAAGAGCGTGTAGCATGAAGCGGGTAGCGTATGGCGTGCGGGAAGATGGACAGATTTAAGTCCGTGTCCAGGGAGTTTGGAATTTTGGTATTTGAAAATTGTTTAGAATTTAGAGAGTAGGATTTAGAAATTCCCATAGTGAGGTGTAAGTTAATGAAGAAGGTGGTTAGCGCTGTTGTTACAGTGATTTTCATACTCTCGGTTGCGGTCGTGGTATGGGCCGGTATTGCAAATACAAAGCATAACCTCTCAGTAACCGGGCCGGGAACTATAAAGGCAGTAAGTGAGACGAGGATCTGTGTCTTCTGTCATACACCCCACGGTGCAAGCCCTGCAAGGCCCCTCTGGAACCATACATTGAGTTCCCAGACGTATACACTGCCTACTTCTTCAGACCCACAGTGGTCCAATCTCCTCACTACGGTCCAGCAGCCTGACGGGGACACAAGGCTCTGTCTGAGCTGTCACGACGGTACAGTGGCTATAGGTTCGGTAGTGAACCTTCCCGGTCCGGCAGGTGGCGCCGGTACAATATCCATGCAGGGTACAGCCGGTGGTCTCATGCCACCAGCTGCTTATGGTTTTATAGGAACCGATCTCTCCGGCACACACCCCGTTTCCATTGCGATGAATGATGCCTTGATCAATGACAAGAATGCCTGCACACAGACCGGAGCTTACACGCTACAGTACCCTCCTGGAGGAGGGGCCGTCAGGCTGAGGCCAACGAGCAACACCTATAACGGTCAGCCCGGACAGTTGATAACTACTCCAACTGGTTTTACATACAATGGAGGGGTTCAGTGTACTTCGTGTCATGATCCCCATATTGAAACAACGGATTTCCTTGTCCTTGGTACAGGAAGTCCTGATCCCACAAAGGGGCATCCAGGCAACTGGTCTGCCCTGTGTGATACGTGTCACCCGGGTACATGTCCGTGAGGGGGGAGAAGATAGGGTGAGGTCAAGGTCGAGGTTGAGGTTGAGGTCGAGGTTGAGGTTGAGGAGAATCTGTGATGGTCGGTTTGTTTCAGTGTCATCTGTGTGCTATTTGGTTTAGGATTTAGATATTCGGATTTAGGATTTCTAAAAGATCGGGGTATTTGATATGAAAAAAGCAATCAAAACAGTACTGCTGACAATAGCTGCTTTCATTATGGCTTCTTCAGGGATCAGGGCTGAGACTCCTACCCATCTCAATGGTTTCAAGGTAAAGTTTACCTGTGCAGCATGCCATAGCGGTCATGGTAAAAGAGGAACCCCGATGCTGCGGGAAGATGTCCCGGACCTTTGCTACGAATGTCACGGTCCTTCGGGTTACGCCTACTTTAATACTTCCAATGAGGTTTATTATGAATTCCTGAAGAGATACCGGCATCCTGTTGAAGAGACTGGAAGGTACCACAGACAGACTGAGATACTTCCGGAAAGGGAAAGGCTGGTTGAGAGACATGTGAGCTGCCTTGACTGTCATAATCCGCATGTTTCAACACCATCCGAGCCTAATGCCGGAGTCCCCGGTGAATCTCTGAACCGGATAAGGCAAAAGCCGGCGGAGAATATAAACGATATATGTTTCAAGTGCCATTCCGACAACTTGAATAGACCACCATCAAGCCTTGATGTCAAAGAAGAATTTGATACTTTAAATCCCTCATACCATCCGGTACTGGGGGTTTCGAGAGGAAGGAGCGTAAGCGTTCTGCCTGAGCTGAAGGGAAAAACCATAGGATGTACAGACTGCCATACCCCCCATGGCTCGGATTATGAGGATATGCTTAGATACAATTATAACCGCTCAGATGGACCGGAAACAGCTTTTTCCTATGCACTGTGCTACCAATGTCACAAGAGAGATAATATACTTGGAGATCGGGGATTCAGCCAGCACAGGAGGCATATAGTTTTTGAAAACGCATCTTGCAGGGCCTGTCACATTGCCCATGGCAGCAGTGAAAATGCGAGGCTCATAGGCTTTGACCCTGCCATAGTTACTCCCAACTCACAGGGCATGCTTCTTTATGAAAGAATCGGAGGTGAAAGTCGTTGTTTCCTTCGCTGTCACGACACGGACCACAGGGGTGATAAGATCCAATAGGGGGATAAAATATACGGGATTTCACCCATGGCTGAGTATTATCACACACTCACAGGAGAGAATATCTCAGGCTCCATATACCGTGAGACTTGCAATGTTTCCGGCACCGGAACTCGCCGGATGAATGAAATTTAATCTTTTTCAGGAAAAATATTTCTATATCAGTTAGTTAGTCAAGAGATTAACTAACTGAGCAAAGGTGGCACTCTTTGAGTATGCTAATTTTTTATGTTTTTACCAGATGTTAAGTGCCTGGCATAAAGTTTGCTTTCTAATCTTACAGGCATACTTTTGTATATGTTTGTATATGACTGTTTCATGATAATTTAAGGAGGATATCGAGATGAGAAGGAAGAAGATGTTAGAGAGGGCCCTGATCCTGACAGTGACTGTCTTCCTGGCTGTTTTGTTTCCATTACAGTCCTACGGTGGAGTGGCCGGCAGCAAGCATGATTTTTCAATTACCGGCTCAAGTAACTTCAGCGGCACCTTCACCGGCGACGATGATGAGGTCTGCGTTTACTGTCATACCCCTCACGGTGCCCTCGGCTCACAGACCCCACTATGGAACAAGGCGCTGACATTCAACAATGGCTTTACCATGTACAGCAGTTCTACCATGGATGCCACTGTACCGGGTCAGCCTTCCACGATATCCCTCCTTTGTCTCAGCTGCCATGATGGTATAGGTGCAATAAATGCAGTGCTTAATGCGCCTGGCCCCGGTGGTTCAATTACCGCCACTGGTGCTGACCAGATCGGAGACCTCGGTCCAATAGGAGACAGAATTAATATAGGCGGAGGGGATCCCGCAGCTCCCGGTCCGGTTGACCTGAGCAATGACCATCCTGTCTCAATACAATGGGCACAGAGGGGGCCGGGTTTTTATGCCACACCCCAGGATCCAAGGCTTGTTCTTTATAACGGCCAGACTGTGGAGTGCACTACCTGCCATGATCCGCATAACGGGACACCCTTTAACGCTGGAGAAGATGCATTCCTGAGGATGTCAAACCAGGGGAGCGCCATGTGTCTCTCCTGTCACATAAAATAAGTGAGTGAAATCACGCAAATTGGGTAATTATACACAACAGGATTATTTAAGGAGGAAGAAGATGGGCAAGAGCAAGAAAAGGCTGATGCAATTTCTGGTTGTACTGGCCGTTTTTTTAATGGCCGGGCTGGCCATTGCGGCTGATACTTATATTGGATCTGTTGATGTGCAGATGCCTTCAGACCTGGCAATTACCTCAGATGGCGGTTTTATCGTGGGTTCCAGCAAGATAGGGGGGGTGCTGGAGTTTGGTCCGTCTGGTGACCTTGAAGGAAGTAAAAATCTTGGTTTCAACCCTTCTGCTCTTGCCATAAGCCCATCGGGCAAAATATATGTAGGTATTGGGAAGTTTTCTGACCGGACTCCTGCGGACGGTAATACTCTTCTTGGTGAGGTCAGGGTATATGACAGCGGTTACAACTATCTGTTCAGTCTGGGCTCAGGTGCAGGGGAGTTCGTCAATCCCGTCGATATAGCGATTGATCAGACGGGCCTTGCCTATGTTGTCGATACTGCCTATGATGGTGTAAGGGTCTATAACACTGATGGAAGTTTTGCCTATTCTCTGTGGACAGACGGCTCCCTGAATATGCCTCTTGCAATCGGGATAGACGATGCTACAGGAGAGATATATGTTGCAGACAGGCCCTTTGTGGCAGACAGCCATGGGGGGCTGGTCCCATCTGCCCGTGTACAGGCCTTTTCTGCTGATGGACAGTTCCTCCGGCTGATAACGATGAATGCCGACATGAGTGTTATTACGGAGGATGAGATAGCTCACCCTACAGATGTGGTTCCTTATCAGGGAAAGATGTATGTTACCGATACCCTTCAGAATGTAGTTCAGGTATACGATGCTTCTACTGGAAACTGGCTCTATGCCCTCTATGATGACCCGGCTATCTCAATGAGGGTTCCTGTTTCAGCTGCAGTATCAGGAGATGGAATCCTGTATGTCTCTGCAGCTGTCTCTGACAGGGTTTACGAATTCGGTCTTGGTTCGTATGTGGCCTTTTCCGTGACGCCTTCGGCACTCTCATTCAGTGTTCCTGCAGGTCAGACCCTGCCGTCGCAGGATGTCACGGTAAGCAATGACGGAACCGGACAGCTCAGCTGGACCGCTTCAGCAGATCAGACATGGATAGTTCTTGGTTCTTCGTCCGGTCTCGTTGATGCCGGAGCAACGGCTACCCTGTCTGTAGGTATAGACACCGCAGGACTTGCTCCCGGTGATTACACCGGTACTGTAACGGTTTCTTCGGCAGGTGGAACCAGCCATGCTGTCTCAGTCACCCTTACGGTAACACCGCCGCCCATTCTCTCCGTTACCCCATCACAGTTGAATTTTACCGCTGAAGAGGGTGGTTCCAGCCCGGCCTCCCAGGGGCTTGTAGTGAGCCTGACGAATGCCGGTCCGAACTCCTTCTGGAGTGCTTCCTCGGATGCCGCCTGGCTCAGTTTCAATCCTGTTCAGGCAGGTGCTGGTTCAACGGATGTATTTGTGAATGTCGATATCTCAGGCCTTGCTGCAGGTACATACACCGGCCATATCAGTTTTGAGTCGGCCGGGGCAGATGGTTCACCTGCCGTTGTGACTGTCGTGCTTGATATCGTCAACACCACTGTAGTAACGGTGACCACCAACCTTGCCGATGCAACATTCACCATAACCGGACCTGCCGACTACTCCGGTTCGGGTACCTCATGGACTGTAACAGGTGCACCGGCAGGTGAGTATACTATCACCTATGGTGATGTGGCCGGATACAGGACTCCCGCCCCGGAGACGCAGGTGCTCGGTGCTGGCGGAACAGTTGCCTTTAATGGCCAGTACACGAGAGTAAGGGAGAGTATTGTAAATACGAGGGAAGGTGGAAAAAAGGCCCCGACGAGGGTTAAAATAACAGACTCCGCGGGGAATGTCCAGGCTGACTTTATAGCCTTTCCCTCTTACCGTGGTGGAGTTGATACAGTCGTTGCGGACCTCAATGGGGATGGAGTAAACGAGATAGTGGCTTCCCTGATTGGATATCCTGTTATTGGTGTATTTGACGGATCAGGCAACAGTCTGGTTGAGAACAAGACCTTCAAGGACGGTGGGGTATCCATAACAGTTGCTGATCTGGACGCCGACGGTGATGCTGAAGTGATAGTGGCCAACAGGAAGACTTCCATAGTCAAGGTGCTTAACTTCCTTGGCATAACAAAGAAACAACTGGGGCTCAGGTTCGTAGCCTTTCCCGGGGTAATAGCCCCCAAGACGCTGATTGCCGCAGGCGATGTGGATGCCGACGGTCAGGTCGAGATAGTAACTGTGACCGGTCCGAAGAAAGAAAGAAAGCCACTGATGAGGATATGGGGCGTGGATACAGCGGGTCCCGACTGGATCGCCGTTCTTGAATCCGAGGCGGTGCTCCCATTCGGAAGGGTCTTCGGGATAGATGTGGATGATGTTGACGGCGATGGTGTTTCCGATATCATCGTGGCAAGTGGTGCCAGGGTTGCAGGGCTAAACATTGATGGTACTCTGGCCGATATATATGTGAGAGGTTCGGGATTCCGTGATGTAAGTGCAGGTGACCCCGATGGTGACGGGAACACGGAACTGGTTGTCGGCGCAAGGGGTGGCAATGTCATGATATTCGATATGACAGGCAATCCTGAGGGTGGTTACAGGGCGTTTAAAGTGAAATCAGGCGTCAGGGTCTCGACCGGCGCATTAGGATATTAAAAGGGGGTGTTAATTATGGCATCGAGTTCAGGAATGAAAAAGAGAAAGCAGATGATCCTTTTCGCAATCGGTATAATACTCTGTTTTATACCTGGCCTTGCACTGGGGGCTGTAAACCCGCCTCATACTGCCGGCGCTAACTGTGACTCCTGTCATTTTACTTATTCCAGTACTCCGGCCTGGTGGACAAATCCGCCTGCAGACCTTGACGACACACCCAAGAACCGTCTCTGTCTGAACTGTCATGATGATGTAACTGCCCCCAAAAAGAAAACACACTCCTCCCTTGCAACCGGGTCCACCAAATATGGTGACTGGACTAATGAGTGTGTTACATGCCATGACCCCCATATGCAGAGACAGATATATAATAATGAATTTCCTCCCGCCCTGACAGGAACGATCACAGCAGTTGATGGTGCCACCAATACATTCACACTGAGTATAACTCTCCCTGACAGGACGGGGGATTCGGATCCTACCAATGATTATGCCGGGTGGACAATAGTTCCAAATACAAAGTACAAGATAGTAAACTACAAGATAGCCTCCAATACGGCAAACACGGTAACAGTAACTACAGCCATTAATACCGCACGTGTCTCCGTTGGTTCCACCTTCGGAATTCTGTATGGCAAATATATCAAGGAACTTGTTTATACCCCTAACAGCGGTCCCAAATATGTGAAGTTTTACGAGACAGAGAACGGTCCTCACTCATATATTAATAATGATGGTCTTGCTGGCGGTCAGGACAGCACCCCCGACGGAATATGTCAGGTCTGCCATACCCAGACTTCAAGGGCAAGGAACGATGGTACAGGATTCGGCGACGGTCATCCTACGGATACGTCGGCGAACTGCCAGGCCTGTCACGACCATGCAACAGCTGGCTTTGCAGGCATAGGCGGTTGTACAAACTGTCACGGCTATCCGCCTGTAGACGATACGACGCTTGTATTTAAAGACAAAAATGGTATAAGTGTTACCTCAAGTTCGACAGGAGGTAACCCCGGCGCAGGTGCTCACAGTGCTCATATCTCAGCGGGGCTTGACTGTGTAAACTGTCATACCGGCGGTATGCTTGGAGGGGCATCCCAGGGTAACAATAATATTGATATAGGTTTTTTCCTTGGTTCGAACCTCGGTGGTACATATGACGGCCAGCCGAACCCGCCTAAATCAGTCTTTCCCCTTAATGCAGGCGGGACCACGACAATCACAACAGGCGGCTCATACGGGTGCTCCAGCGTTTACTGTCACAGCAATGTTCAGGGGCAGACGGACGGAACCGGAGGCCCTACGGTTTACGGAAACCCAGTCTGGAACAACGCTGCCTCAGTACAGTGCGGTTCCTGTCACAATGCGGACGGTGTTCAGGGTGACGCATCGCTGATGAGCAGCGGCTCTCATACCACGCATGTGGGGGCACCGCTGAGCAAACAGTGCAACGAATGCCATAATGGTGCCGGATCGGGGACGACGGTTCATGTGAACAACAATATCAACCTGGCCTTTCAGGCTGACCCGTTCAGTGCTTCGGGTTCTTACAGCCAGTCACCGAATACCCCGGGCAACGGTTACGGTTCCTGTTCCAGCGTTTACTGTCACAGTACGGTTCAGGCTGATGGTGGCTCCAATGCCCCGACCTATGCGAATCCCACATGGGGAGGCACGGTCGCGTGTGGCGACTGCCACAACGCAGACGGTGTGCAGGGTAATGCTACCATCATGAGCACCGGCAGTCATACAAAGCACGCTTCAACATACGGTTTTGCCTGTTCAACCTGCCATAATGGCGCGGGTTCCGGCACTGCGAAGCATGCCGATAAGAACATAGATATCATTATTGATACGTTATACGGGGCCTCGGCCTCATATTCCCAGATGCCTTCCAATGCGCCGGGCAACGGTTATGGTGCATGTTCAACCGTTTATTGCCACAGTAACGGAAAGGTGAACGATACAGGTTCAGCAGTCGGTCAGTATGCCTCCCCCAACTGGGGAACCGACAACGGTACGCTTACCTGCACGTCATGTCACGGAACAGGCGGTACAAGCCAGGTGGGTGAGCCTGACTATGCCAATGCAGGCGCCGGGGCAGTGGATGCCAACAGCCACTCTCCGCACATAAGTTCCCTCGGGGCAAGCACTATATCATGTAACAAGTGCCACAGCCAGACGGTTGATGTCGCCGGTGCGATTGATATAGCAGGCGGCAAGCACGTCAACCTGACCAAGGATGTGGTCTTCTCTGATGGCGGTACCTACACTGCTTCAACCAAGACCTGTTCAACCACGTACTGTCATGGAACCGGTACCCCCCAGTGGGGAGGAACGGTTGCCTGCGGTGACTGTCATGCGGTAAACAATACACTTGCCTCCAAACATCCAACACACTATTCAACAGCAACGAACGCCACTGTAACAGACAGGACAACGGCTGCCAACAACTCAACCACAACCAGCTATGTATTCTCCTGTGCGGTCTGTCACAATGGTGCGAGCCATGCCGGAGGTGCAGTAGGCGGAGGCCAGACGGCAGAAATAACTTTTGACGGCACGGTTGCTGGTGGTGGAACATATACGGCAGGTGGCACGACAACCACCGATCCAAACGGGTTTGATTATACCAACGGTTCCTGCTCAACCACTTACTGTCACAGCAATGGTAACGGGGGTGCTCCTAATGTTACGCCCTCATGGGATTCTGCAGTCACTCTTGACTGTAAGAGCTGCCACAACTACACGGCAGCCTCGGGTACGCCGATGGCATCCGGCAGCCATACGGCTCACATAAACGACGGTACTGTAATGACAAACAAGTCTTGCGAGGACTGTCATAATGCCACGACCACGGATGGAACTACCATAGCCGACAAGACAAAACATGTTAACCATACAAAAGACGTAGTGCTTTCCTCAACCTGGGGTGGTTCATACACTTCTGGTGCCTGTTCTACCTCATACTGTCACAGTAATGCTACTTCTTTAACCTCACCATACGGTGCACCTAATACAGATCTTGTCTGGGGTACAGGCACTGCTGACTGCTCAAGCTGCCATACAGGACCACCAACAGGACCTGACTACACCAATGGAAGCCCAAAGGCAAACAGTCATTCCACCCATACTGTAACAAACAGCTTCAACTGCATAGAGTGTCACAACTCGACCGTTGACAACGCAAATAACATCGCAACACCTGCCAATCACCTGAACCAGACATACGATGTAAGCGGAGCAGAGATTGGCTCATACACATCTAATACAAAGACCTGTAATACCGTTTACTGTCATGGCTCCACCCTCACGGCAGGGGCCGATACTTCTCCGACGTGGGGCACCACGGTTACCTGCGGCGACTGCCACGGTGCATCAGCTACAACACCGCCGACGGCTGGTTCCCATGAGCGCCATGCCGGGAGCGGAACCTTCGGAACCGGGCAGCAGGGGCTTGGACTGGCCTGTACCGAGTGTCATGGCACAACTGCAGGTGGTACAGGGCACGTGAACAAAGATGTTTCCTGGGATCTCTCAGCGATAGATACTGCTGCAACATATCAGGGCCTGAACAGCGGCTCTACCGGTGCAAAGGCCCCGAGCGGAACCTATGGAAGCTGTAACAATGTTTACTGTCACAGTGACGTTCAGGCAGACGGTGGTAATGCTGGACCTCAGAACTATGCAACCCCCACATGGGGTGGCTCGGTCACCTGTGACTCCTGCCACGGCACGGCAGGTAACGGCGATGGTCAGCCTGCAACGGGAAGCCATACTGCCCATGTGGCAAACAACTCCTTTGCATGCAGCACCTGCCATAATGGTGCAGGCGATGAAACAACACTTCATGCAAACCAGACCATAAACATATCCATAGATACAGCTTACGATGCAGGCGCAGCAGCTTACTCTCAGGGCAGCCATACACCTGGAAGTGGCGGCTATGGTTCATGTTCCAGTATCACCTGTCATGGAAGCGGCACCCCGACCTGGGGTGGTACGGTAACCTGCCAGGACTGCCACCTTGGCACAGGTGATGTGGATGACTACACCTTCAGTAATTTCGGCAGCGGTATGACTATGGCCCAGATTGACTCTACGGAGTGGACTTCCACAGGCCATGGCAGAACGACGGGAACATACAATGTCTCAGGAAACGCAGCCGCAGGGCTCTCCTGCGAGTACTGCCATGATGATACAGTAGCACATGGTACAAGCACCAACCCGTTCCGCCTTGCAAACTACAATGCCGGCGGTAACGGCTGGAACGATACCTGTTTTGCCTGTCACCAGACCGGCTCGACCGGGTATGATCCTGATGGTGCAGGCCCGCTTGCTCTGAAAAATTCCACACTCAAGATAGACAAGTATCATTACGGTACAAAGCACGGCGCAACCAATGACGGCGGCTCCCTCTGCTTTGACTGTCATGATCCGCACGGTGACAGCAACATCTACATGATCCACGACAATGTGACCAAGGACAAGGCAGACACATACGGTACTCCTTCAACAACAGGAGCACCGGTCTTTACTGCAAACACCACGGGTACAGACTATGCCAAGTCATCTGCACCGTTTAACGGTGTCTGTAATGTCTGCCATACAACGACAAACCACTACACCTCCTCAAGCGGTGACGGCCATAACAGCGGCACGAAGTGTACCACCTGTCATACTCACAGCGGTGATACCACCGTTGACGGTAACGCCTTCTCACCGCAGGGTGGTGCCTGTAATGCCTGTCACGGCTACCCGCCGACCATTGGTGATGGCAAGGCCTACATGGATGGTGTCGGTGAGTCCAAGGGTGCCCATACCCAGCATGTGAACCACCTCCTGAACCTCACGGGTTACACCCTTGATCCGCAGAACGACTCTTTCGGTGATGCCAAGTGGCAGGCGATATGTGGTACATGCCATTACGGTGCAACCCATGAAACGAATCTTGCAGGTCAGACTGACAACTCTTCTGCAAGACATATACAGGTTGATCCTCAGTACCAGTTCGATCCTGTGAATCTACCGACCTATAACGGAGTGCCTGGAACCAGCTCAACTGTGAACCTGAAGTCCTGCTCGAGTGTGAGATGTCACTTCAAAGACTCACCGGGCTGGCAGGATCCGGCAACGGCGGGACAATAAGGGGGGGGTGACTGATGAGAGCTAAAATGGAGATGAACAGGACAGACGGAACGATGAGGACGGAGATCATGGACATAAACCAGAGGATGCAGGGCACTCTCCCTGCATCCTCCAACGAAATCAACGAAATCAACCAAATGAACGAAATCAACGAGATCAACGAGATGAACCAAATAAACCAAATCAACGAAAGTGAGGTGAGGACGGTCATGGGAGGAATCTTCGGTAGGAGGAATCATAAAACTAAGAACGTCGAACTCAGAACGTGGAACGTTGAACGTTTTTCCTTTGTTATTCTCCTGGCTGTCCTGGCCATGGTGATGATGTTTGGAGGAGCAATACCGCCTGCATCTGCGTATAATGCCGGTGATGTGATCTATGTAAATGCCACAGTGAGCAACTATTGTCCAAATGGTTCGCAATTTGACCTGATAGTGACCTTGACAGACTTCTATGGAAATCCTGTCACCGGACTTTCCAGTGATAACAAAAACTATGGATTAATTCTAAAGAATATTAAAGATAGTGCCAAGGCGAATGTAAGTTACACAGGTTTTATTGTTAATACGCAGAATACAAACGCCTGGACTGAGATTGGTAATGGCCAGTATAAGCAGACAGGGACTATCACAAGCGGTACAGATCCTGTATATTTTGATCTTGAATACCGAGACCCTAATAATACTAACTACAAGATGAAAGCAGCAGTTATGATAAATCGTCAGGGGGCGTGTTCAGGTACAAATCCCGGCATTCTCGACTCTGCGCCTGATTATACCTATTACCCCATCCCGACTGGTACAGTGGTTATTAAAGCCCGACTGAAAAACCAGGACGGTACAGCCCATGCAGGTGCAAACTGCCCAACGGGTTATGATGATGCAAACAAATGGGGCGGTGGTACTGCTGATACCTTATATATTAACAACCTGAAAGATGTGAATAATAACAATGCTACCTCATGGTCAGTTACAGGCTGTACAGATAATGGGGATGGTACATATGATATCACATTAAATTACGATGTTACCGGGACAAATGATCCGGAAATATGGTTGCCCGAACTGAGGTACGATTGGGATAGTGCTGCTAATATAAAAATGACCACAGTGGCCGCCTTCGAGGTTAACTCAACTCAGGCACCTACCAATCCAACGGGTACACCTCCGGCAAATCCAGGATGCCCTGAATGTACAGCGCCTGCTGATACCACACCTCCCACCGAAGGCACACTGTCCATCAGTCCCGATGATGGCACATACACAGGCCCTGATTTTACCATCACAGAAGACTTTACAGACAATGAGTCAGCCGTTACCTCCTGTGAATACACCATTGATGGTGGAACAAACTGGGCTGCCGGAACGGTAAGCGGCACGGGGCCCTATACCTGTACAGCCAATGTGACAGGTGCAACAGGGACCGTGACAGTACAGATGAGAGCAACCTCTGCTGGAGGTACAAGTACTCCAACAAATACAATAACAAGAACTGTGGACAGCACTCCTCCGACAGACGGCACTCTTACGGCCGTTCCTGGCAATACACAGATAAGCCTGTCTTGGACTGCTGCTTCTGATACCGAGAGCGGGCTTGATGCAACTAATCCTTATAAACTTGTAAGGGCAATTGGAGCAACTCCCCCGGCTGACTGTACTGGTGCAGCCCTGTACCAGGGCACTGCACTGACTTTCACAGATACAGGGCTGACTAATGGGCAGCAGTACTCTTACAGGGTCTGTGCATACGATGCCATGGGTAATGTGTCAGCGGGCGCCACTGCTTCAGCAACGCCTCAGGCATGCCAGGCTACTGCACCGACAGACCTTGCGGCAACCAATGTCACTTCAAGCAAGGTTGACCTTACATGGACTTACGATGGAACCAACAACGATTACTACAGTGTATATCGTGATGGAGTTCAGATAGCAACGAATATAACAACGGGCAGTTACTCAGATACGACTGTCTCCCCTAATACTACTTACAACTACACTGTCCGTGGTTACAACAACGCAGGTACATGTGAGAGTGGCGACTCGAACGTGGTGAACGTCACCACGCCAGCAGGCCCCACATATACTGTCACTTCCTGCTCCGACTGTCATGACTATCCGCCGACAGATGCGACGGGAGGGAGGAATACCCCCGTTGGAGCGGTTATAGGTTCCCATGACATTCATGTAAACCAGAACGGGCTGGCCTGTACAACGTGCCATATCGACAATGGGACGAACCTTGCTCACAGGAATAACCAGATAGACATCAATGCAAGTATCCAGGGTGGCAGTTATTCCACCACTGATCCGGACTTTCCATCCCAGGATATTGAGGACGGTACAGGACTCGGCAGTTGTGTCACCACGAACTGTCATGGCTCTTCATCCCCTGTCTGGGGGAATAATACTGCGACACCGACCTGCTACAAGTGCCACGGTACCCAGGCAAACGGCAATAACGCCCCGCCTGTCGACACGAACGGCGATACAGCAGCAACAGACCCTCAGGTCGGCGCTCACCAGGCACACCTCCAGGCTACGGACAACTATTCAAGCCCGATAGCCTGTAACGAGTGCCATACGGTACCAACCAATGTGTTTGATACTGGACATATTGACTCTGCCCTACCTGCTGAACTCACCTTCGGAACCCTTGCAACCACGAATGGTGCGACTCCGTCCTATACTGGCGGGACATGCTCAAACACCTACTGTCATGATGAAGCCAACTTCAAGAATGCCTGGGGTACTGGTACGCCTCCGACATGGAACGACACGACTTATATACAGGGTACATCGGCCGACTGTTCCCAGTGCCACGGCTACCCGCCCGGCGGCGGCCATCCTGCTAATGCTACCAACTGTACATCCTGTCACAGTCATGTGAATTCTACAAATGATGGATTCACTGATCCCACCCTGCATGTAAATGGCCTTGTAGAGGGTGGTGGAGACTGCCTCGGATGCCATCTTGACTCGCAACAGGGGACTTCAAGGCGTGCTGTGAGAGGAGATTTCCTGAAGACCTCACACCATGTTGCCACCGGTGCCCCGACAGATGTTCTGACCTGTGAGGCATGTCACGGGGATCTTCTTACTGATCAGGGACATCCCGGGACTGCTACAACAGACCCGATTACTCAGGTAGAGGATGCTGATACGGCCGGTACCTATTACAGTATTGATCCTTCTACTGCAGATGCCAATCTTGCCACTTTCTGTCTGAGCTGCCACGATGCAGACGGTGCTGCCAGGCTCGGGGCCAATGCAACCCAGCCCTTTGCTGACTCAGGTGATACCACTACGCCTCCGAACATCAACCTTGCCTGGACAAATACAGTAAATCACAGTGCAAATGCTACCTGTAACGACTGCCACGGTGACAACAACGCTGCAGGCACATCCCTTGATCCGACTTATAATCTCCATGGGAGCTCAAATGCGAAGCTCCTGAGAGAGGCCACTGAATACGACACCTGTGTAACCAGCGGTTGTCACGGCTCAGGCGGTTCGGCTACTACTGACATGACCGTTGAACTTTCGGGAATATATGGTAAACATCCTATCGGTTCTGCAGTGACCCCGAAATCCGGGTTCCTTTCGCAGGACACTGCCGGTGACCTCTTTGTAAACGGCTGGATGTACAATTCCGTAGCC
Organism: Nitrospirota bacterium; assembly: GCA_015485235.1. GTDB lineage: Bacteria > Nitrospirota > Thermodesulfovibrionia > Thermodesulfovibrionales > JdFR-85 > WFTX01. The sequence goes on from WFTX01000073.1 coordinate 31,227, forward strand.
CAGTGTTCCGACTGTCACGGTATGAACCAGGCTGGATCAAATAACGTGGGACCGAGAGGACCTCATGGTTCTGCCTATACTTACATGCTCAGAGGCGTGGATACATCGATCAATACTGTAACCTCCGGAAGGACCTATGGAACTGTCCAGAACAGCTCGATGACTGGAACATATACCCGGGAAAACTTCTGTGTAAACTGCCATGCCTCCGACATTTACGGTGATGGTAATGACGGTATCCCTTCGCAGGCTAATACAGTACAGCAATCAATTAACGCCAATAAGAACTTCATTCACTACAGCACGTTCCGGACTGGCCGTTGTGGTACTCCTGCAGGCGGAGCGGCAGGAGCAGGTAATAAAAGTAATGTCGGCTGCAGGAACTGTCATGCTGGACTTGGCACAGATAAGAACTACGGAGCACACAGCTCCAACACGAACGGGCTTGAATTTACCGGCAATGTCGGCGGAAAGTGGTATGGCTGGGGAACCGGCTTCATGAACGGTGATTCCTGGTCAAGTGCACCAAATGCAGCCTCAAGCGGTAAATGCTATGCAAATGTAGGTACTACCACATGGAATACCTGTAACAAGGGTATACACAATTAATACACGTTCTGAATAAGCAAAAAAGGGCGGGTCTGGAACCCGCCCTTTTTCTTTTTCCCTAATATTTGCACTTGTATGATAAAAGAAAGGGACTGAAGGAAGCAGAATTGCACTTGTTCTGAGTGAAGACCGTTGCGAAGATTTGCCCCTTCGCAAGTGCAAGTACTGCAAACTGGTATGTGACGAAAAAGTTATAATAGTTCATGCGACGCTTCATAAACATCCTTCTTATCATTTTCTTACTGATTCTACTACCCTCCTGCAGCAGGGATGAGAAAAGCAGATATCCCGTACCTGGCCTTGATCCCCTGAAAGAGGTCGGCATCATGGAAGACCATTCAGAGGCGCTTGTCAGATGGATGAAGAAGGGCATAAGAAAGGCCATCCTCATAAATGTGGATACCCATGACGACATTCGCTGGATACCGGTCAGGAAGGTCAAGAGGCTTGCTGAGCTCTACCGGAAGCAGGACTGGCAAGCCCTTGAGAGGGCGAATTCAACTGCTGATGAGGGGCTCTATAATGTGGGTAATTTCATTTACGCGGCGGCGAAACTCGGTATAATCAGAGAGCTCTACTGGGTGATCCCTTATGCGAAGTTTTCTACACCAGATCCACTTGGTGGCGTGAAGAAACTCCTCGAGACTTACAGTTTTCCGGAAGAGTCAATCAGGTCCTTTGCCTTGATTGATGGCTGCGCCAGAGGGAGTTTCTATAATATCCCCGTCAGTATCTGCGGGATCGAGCGACTTCCCGAGATCAGGGAGCCTGTCATACTCAGCTTTGATATTGATTTCTACCCGCCCATGCCTGTTGACTACCGTGTTGACAGGGCGACATCGATCAGGATACTTTTCCAGGCACTTTTCAGACAAAACTATAAGCTAATGGACACGGTTGTGGCATACTCCGTGCGCGGAGGCTATCTGAGACCTTATCAAAGATGGATGGGCGATGCCACCATCGAGATACTGAAAAAACCCACTCTCATCAACTCTATGCCCGAGACATGGAGCATACTGAGTGCGGCTGATTACTACCTGAAACAAGAAAAATACACCGAACTTGCAGGCTTTCTCGAAGGTGTAAGAAAGAAATACCCCTCTTCACTCCCTATTGATTCCTATCTGGCTTTTGGTTATCTTGGGCAAGGCAGATACACAGATGCTCTGAGCATCGGGAAAAGCCTCTGTGACCGGGATATAAACTACTGCTATATCCTGACTGATATGGGAGTTAATCTTTCAAAGGATTCAAAGCCGGACAAAGCAGCTCCTTTTTTCCGTTATGCCTATGAGAAGAATCCGGAGATTGATTACGGGCAGATATATTTTGCTAATGCCCTCAGAAAGGCGGGGAGGTTTGAAGAGGCTATCAGATATTATCAGTCTTACAGAAAGATGAACGGTGCTTATCCGGTGGACATGATTATCGGCGAGACCTACCTGATGATGGGTGATGAAAAGAAAGCCGGGGAGTTTTTTGATTCAGGGAGAGAGGCCTTGAAAAAGAAGAGGTATGTTGATGTAAAGAACGAGGTGGTTTCCAGTGCCTTGAGATCGGCTGTCAGGTTCTATGAAAAGACTGGCCAGAGGGAATTTGCTGAAGAAATAAGGAATGACAGGCGGATTTCTGACCTGCTGTGACTTTGATTTCCCCTTGTTGATTGATATATAACTGTCTCTTATACACATCTCCG
>WFTX01000074.1 GCA_015485235.1 Nitrospirota bacterium
CCTGTCCTATCACCCCTCGTCTTTCTGCTTATCCCCATAATAGCCTTTCATATCTTTCATGGGAGGTATTGAAATGACGCCTGTGAAAAAAGAGAATGTCGTTTTCCGGAAAGTGGCCGGTGAAACGCTCCTTGTCCCGATCAGGGGTGAGATTGCCGACATGAAAAAGATATACATTCTTAACAGTCTCGGCGAATTCATATGGAATATGATCAACGGGGAAAGAAGTTTTGAGGATATCCTTGATGCAATACTGGCCAATTATGAAGTCACAAGAGAAGAGGCAGAGAACGATCTGGGAGAGTTCCTGAGCCTGATGGTTGATAGGAAACTTTTAGAGGTAACCAGATGAACTGTACAAATACAAAATCAGACACCTCCTTTCAGAAAGAATTCTCCAGGACCTTCAGGGAAAAATTAATCCTGACGAGGACACCAGTCTCAGGAAGCCTGGAGATAACAACACAATGCAATCTCAAGTGTCTTCACTGTTATAATGAAGGAAATATGACGGAGGAACTTCCTGCATCCTTCTGGAAGGGTGTAATCGATCAGATAGTCGAAGAGGGATGCCTTTTCCTTCTCATCACCGGAGGCGATCCCCTGATCAGACCAGATTTCCTGGAAATATACGAACATGCAAGAAAAAGGGGGGTGATAGTAACTATATTCTCAAACGGCACACTTATCAACAAAGACCATCTGAAACTCTTCAGAGAGCTTCCACCAGCACTGATTGAGATTACCCTGTATGGTATAAAAGAAGAAACCTATGAGAAGATAACCGGTGTGAAAGGCTCCTTCAAGATGTGTATGGAGGGAATTGATATGCTCACTGAGGCTGGGCTTCATATCAGGTTAAAGACCGTCATCCTCCAGGAAAACATGGAAGAGTTTCAGGAGATCAGGAAATTCGCCAGAAACCGGGATATCGATTTCCGATCCGATCCGGCAATTTTTCCCCGGCTGAACGGTGACCCCGAACCAATGAATCACAGGGTAGAGGCTGAACGTGCAGTGGCTCAGGAACTTTCCGACCCTGAAGTATTGAGGAAGTGGAAGGACTATACAGCCAAACATCCCGATACCCAGGGGATGAAAAAACTCTATAACTGCGGTGCTGGAAAAATTGCATTTCATATCTCACCTTCAGGTATTCTTCAGCCCTGTCTCATGACTGATAACATATCTTATGACCTTAAAAGAGGCGATTTCAGGAATGGCTGGAAAAAGGTTATCCCTGGAATCTCGGAGATTGAGGCCCCTAAAGGACTGAAATGCCGGGATTGTGACAGAGCTGTTTTCTGCGGGTACTGCCCTGCATTTTTAGAACTGGAGAACGGGACTGAACTCAGGCACTCAGATTATTTATGCAAAATAGGTGAGTATCGGTTAAAATATCTCAAGGAAGGTGTGTCATGAAAAAGGAAGTTACCAGACACAACATTAAAGAAAAAGAACCGTATGAAAAACCCCGGCTTGAAGAGATTGAACTCTTTGCTGATGAGGTACTTTCAATAGGCTGCAAGAAAGCCGGTGAACCTGCGGTGTTATCTACCTGTGATGTGGGAACCTGTTTTAATCTTGGTTCCTGAAGATACCGTGTCCTAATAAAAAAATGACTCCCAGAGTGAACCTCGAAATTGCTGGAATCTCTTTTAATATCATTGTTTCTCTCTCAAAGCTATCTCCTTCCACCCCTGCCTTTTATAAACCATTCCTGAATTTATCCGGAAGACACTCGGACTTAACCATAACTGTTGAAACAACTTCCGGTCAGATACCTGAGATGGATGATGCAGAGATAATATTTCACAGCAATGAGTCTTGGGATCTATACAGAAGAAACAACCTCTATCTCGTAACCCTCCATTCTCCCGTCCTTGACCAACCCCTCTGGATTGCTTCTGCAGACAGTAATTTCAGCAATATGAAAATCATCCTGAATGAGAAAGTTTTGGAGGACTGTAAAGACGATCTCAGAATCAGCAACCCTATTTATTATCCCCTTGATCAGATAGCGATAATGTATGTCCTGTCTTTCATAAATGGAATAATAGTTCATGGTGCCGGAGGGCTTATAAACGATACATGCCTGATCTTCCCGGGAAGATCAGGAGCAGGCAAGAGCACACTGGCGAAAATACTTGAGAAGATGAAGGAGAATTCACTCTTTAGTGATGAAAGAATTGTTCTAAGGCAGGAAAATGGAATATTTCATGCCTACGGCACGCCCTGGCCCGGTGAGGCAGGGATAGCACGGAATGAATCGGGCCCCTTGAAGGGTATATTCTTCCTTTACAAGTCCGGGGAATCCTTTGTAAGGGAGCTCTCCCAAGGAGATGCCCTCAGGCAACTAATCCCGGTCGCTTCCATTCCATGGTATGATAGGGATGTGACAGACAGGGTTCTCCAGACCTGTGAAGATATCGTTAAGAACATCCCGGCCTTTGAACTCCATTTCAGGCCCGATGAGACTGTACTCAGAGAAATAGAAACAGCACTGAGGAAACTGGGATGAAAAGGACCGAACTCTCGATTAACCAGACCGACTTCATATCCCTTGCGGAGGAGATCACAGGAAAGGGGAAGTCTTTCACCTTCAGGGCAATGGGGGGGAGTATGTCTCCATTTATCAGGGATGGAGATACTATCCTGATAACGCCAATTCAGGGGAAGCTCAGGACAGGTGATATAGTTTTAATAAAGGCAGAAGACGGAAAGGTACTCCTCCACAGGGTGGTCAGGAAAGACAAAGCAGGGCTCATAACGAGAGGGGATTCAAATATGGAGATTGACGGCACCTTTCCTGAAAGCCAAATTGTTGGAAGGGTAACAAAGATTACTGGGCAAGGTTTCAATTTCCATCTCAAAAATCCCTTCCGTTACATGATCGCAAGAAGGGTTTTCTATACACCCCGGCTCTCCAGAATCCCCGTACTCAGAAGCATCCTCAAGACGATCGCACAGATTTTAGGCTAATCTTCCCTATGCTCCTCTTCCTCCTCATCATCAAGCATCCTGTACTTCGGACCCTCGGGATCATCGTACTGACCGCTCTTCGTGGCCCAGAGAAAGACGAGCCATGCTGAAAGCCCCAGGACAAAGGCAACCATTATCAGAAAAAAAATGCTCCACATTTTCATCTCCTCAGCCTGAGGGAATTTCCCACCACCACAAGGGAACTCATGGCCATTGATACTGCCGAGACTATGGGGTGTAGTGCCCCTGTAACGGCCAGCGGGATGGCAATGAAATTGTACGAAAAGGCCCAGAAAAGGTTGCCCTTGATCAC
>WFTX01000075.1 GCA_015485235.1 Nitrospirota bacterium
GCAGGCCATCCAAGGCAGCCATACCCCAAAAAGTCTTCGACTTTTCGGGGACCCCTGCTCCGAGGCAGGCAATCTGCTTCACCTTCCTGGTGAAGATCATAGATTGCCTGAAACCGCTCAAACCCTATGCCCTCCTGCCCTTTATTGTTGGGGCATTTTTTCTGTCGGCAATCTGGGGCAGAGAGGCTATTCTCCGATCTTCGGTAGTATCCCCCTTCTCAATGATAGGGCATATACCCTCAGAAAGACCATTATGCTCAGGCCAAGAAATATGATATTCAGAAGGGTGGCCCTCATGAGGTGCCCAGCGGGAAAGATCCCGGAATCGATCAGCGTCCTCATCCCTTCGAATACATGGGCCGAGGGTATGAAGGCGGCAACTCCCTGAAGAAAGGGCGGGAGTGTATCAACGGGATAGAACACAGCGGAAAAGGGCATGAAGACAAAGGCAACCGCCCAGGCGAGCACCTCGGCTTCCTGGCCGAACCTCAGGATGAGTGCCATCGTGAATATACCCACCGCCCAGCCCATAGCCATGAGGTTCAGCACAAGGGGAATCAGCGATAGGCCGAGCTTGAATATGTAGAACGAATAGAAGAGCCATGCCAGTGTTGACATAACCAGAAAGGCTATCACTACCTTGAGGATGCTTATCACTATGAGTCCGGAGAGATACTCATGAATCCTTATGGGAGAGGCAAAGATGTTTATCAGGTTTCTCGCCCACATGTCCTCCAGAAAGGAGACGGAGATCCCCTGCTGGGCCCTGAAAAGGATATCCCAGAGTATCAGCGCTCCCAGGAAATAGACCACAAAGACCGGGATGTCCCGGGATGTCCTCTGGAGATAGAGACTAACAAACCCCCACAGGAGAAGGTCAACCAGGGGCCAGTAGAAGACTTCCAGCAGCCTCGGCAGGCTCCTCCTGTAGAGATAGAGCTGCCGGAGTATTATGCCCCAGACCCTCCTAAGCTTCATCTCCGATAACCTTGAAGAAGAATTCCTCCAGCGTTCCCGTCTCGTACTCACGGATCAGATCCTTGACCATACCGTCGGCAACCACCCTTCCCCTGTTCAGAAAAAGCACCCGTCCGGCTGTCTCCTCCATTTCCTTCAGATTGTGGGAGGTATAGATCACGGAGATTCCCTCAGAGCCGACAAGTTCAACCAATATCTCCCTGGTCTTCTTTGCAATCTCAGGATCAAGGCCTGCAGTAGGTTCGTCAAGGAGCAGAAGCTCGGGCCTGTTCAGCATCGCCTTGGCAAGATTAAGCCTCATCAACTGGCCTGAAGAAAGCCTCCGCGCAGGCTTGTTCTTCAGGGCGGAAAGGCCGAAGAGATCAAGCACCTCGTCACATCTCGAGGCGGGATCTTCTATCTCGTAAAGATTTGCAAAGACCATCAGGTTCTCATAGGGGGTAAGGGAATAGGGAAGAGATACATAGTTTGAGGCAAAGTTCATCCTCCTGAGCACCGTGCTCCGGTTCTTTGCCAGGTCAAGGCCGAAGACGGTTATCCTTCCTGCTGTCGGCTTTATCAGGCCGAGTATGCAGTTTATAAGGGTAGTCTTACCTGCACCGTTGGGGCCGAGAACCCCCAGGATCTCCCCTCGACCAATACGGAAACTGAGGTCATCAAGGGCCAGGAGGTCATTGAATCTCTTGGAGAGTCCTTCTATCAGAAGCACATCCATCTTTCATAATATACAAGATGAGAGGTGGTTTAAACCATCCTGATACTCCCTTCATTCCCCCGGGAGCACCTTTCCGGTTGCGGAACTTCCCGGAGGCAGCCACCCGTCAGCTGCAAGAAATCCCCTTGATGTTCGAAAGGCGGTTGCTGCATAATCTATAGAAAGCCCTTGAAAAGGAGGGGATAATGTTCATAATCATGAAATCCAGATCAGCCTGGCTCCTGTTTCTTGCACTGATCCTTTCAGTCAGTGCCGGCTGCAGCGGCGGTTATGATGCCGGAACCGGTCTGTATGAAGGCGAGGGTATCACTGTATCATTTCCCGCCGGCTGGGAAAAGGGAAAGAATATCCCCAATGCAACCTTTACTGTGGAAAGCCCTGACAAATCCGCCCAGATAAGCCTCTTTGTCCAGGAACTCCCTGAAAACACCTCTCTCGAACAATACATTAAACGGGTCTCTTCAAACATGCGAAGGGTCGGTGCCCAGCAGAAAGACACCGGCCCCATAAATATAGGCGGGTATGAAGGCCTCTGGACCCAGAGGACCATCAAGGTAGGGGGGCAGACATTCGAGTCCATTGCCTATTATGTAATGCCCGGAAACAGGGTCTATTCAATAATAGCCACCACTGACCAGAAATCCTATGAAAGGTGGGAATCCACCTTTGACGAGGTGGCAAAAAGCATCACCTTTAAGGACTGATATCCCTGATTTACTGAATATACCTTCCAGTTGCATAAATTGTCCCCCCTGCCGCACCTCAGGTTTATGCAACATCAAGGTTTACTCTGCAGGCCTTGTCACTCGGAGACTCTCTCAGGGTGACAAGGAAATGATTCGGGCCTGCCCTCAGCATGATCCGCACTTTTGCCCGAGAATACAGCTGACTTATCTTTTTCCCAGAAGTCATGGAAAATTAAACCGCAAAGGGCAAGACATGCTCCTTTCCTGACTCTCCTCAATTACAGGTGAGGGTAAGGAACAAGAAATCCCTTGAGCCTTACCACAGACCAAGCCCAGAGGAATTCAGATAATTGACCTGAGTGAATTGCATAGATAAACCTGGACTGACCCGGATTTTTCAATTTCTCACCGTGGATATTATATTATACAAACTCTGTCTTTTCTGGCAGTTTGTTCAAAGATTGCATTTCAGAAGATTTTTGGGAGTATATGTGAAACAATGAAGAACCCTGCGGCAAGACCACAGGATATCTTCGATAGGTAAGGAAGTTTTATCTCATTACATTCGCTCGCTATGCATATTCAATGAAAAACCGACTCGGCATTCTTCTTTTCTGCCTCTTCGTGGTCATGATCGGCTACGGACTGACACTGCCGGTGCTGGCATTTTACATTGAACGGCTGGCCTTGGTTAAAGGTGCTACGGCCCAGGAAGCATATATTCACGTCGGCCTCTTGACTGGCATTTTCGCACTTATGCAGTTTTTTTTCGCCCCCTTCTGGGGCAAGTGGTCGGACCGGATCGGCCGCCGTCCTCTTTTCATGATCGGATTGAGTGGCTACGCTGTTTTTATGGCACTCTTCGGCATAGGAACAAACCTCTTTATGCTTTATACTGCCCGTATTCTGGGAGGCATTCTGTCAGCAGCCGTATTGCCCACTGCGAGCGCCTATGTTGCTGACCTCACTTCAGAGACAGAGCGTGGGAAGGGGATGGCATGGTTAGGCAGCGCTATAGGACTGGGTGTGGTTACTGGTCCGGCATTAGGCGCATACCTGTCGCGGCTGGACTGGCACATTGAATATCGTTTCGGCCGTTTTTATGTTAATGATTTTTCCATGCCCTTTTTTGCAGCAGCTATCCTTGCGGTTATTGCATTGCTGGCAAC
>WFTX01000076.1 GCA_015485235.1 Nitrospirota bacterium
CTCCCAGCCGTAAGCCATCCCGAGTGTTAAAGAGATTATTAATGCAATTGCGAGACTTATCAGGAATTGTCTCATTTTCAAATGTACCTTAAACTGTTCAGCTCCATGCTGCATAAAATTTCTATAATCCTGACAATGGACATTCCTGCCGGTCCTCTTTCATACAATGTTAATGGTTAAGATTCAGTTATATAACAACTTGACTTATTTTAACATACTGTTATATTATAGAACAATTGAACACTTATTCAACTGTACTTATGAAGAAAAAAAGGGAACATATCTGCGAGGTTGACTTCTTTGATCCGAAGAGGGTTGCATATGTCCGGAAGAAGTTCAAACCCGAAAAAACCCTTCAGTTGCTTTCCGAAACCTTCAAGGTGCTCGGCGACCCCACAAGGGTCAAGATCATATTTGCCCTTTCTCAGGAGGAGTTATGCGTATGCGACCTTGCCAGTCTTCTTGGTGTAACAAAATCTACGGTCTCTCACCAGTTGCGTATTCTAAGAAACCTGAGGCTTGTGAAGTACAGAAAGGACGGCAAGATGGTCTATTACAGTCTTGATGATGATCATATAAAGAACCTCTTCGATGAGGGACTCAGACATGTGGAGGAAAGGAAATGACCAGAAAATACATCCTTGAAGGCCTCACCTGTGCCTCCTGTGCCTCAAAGATTCAGGACGCCCTAGGGAAAATACCAGGCCTCAGGGCTGAACTCAGCTTTGCAACCGCCACTCTAATGCTGGATGCGCCGGATAAAGAAACAGAACAGAAGGCCCTTGATACTATTTTACGGATAGAGCCACATATCAGTATAAAAAGGTCTGACGAAGGGAGGGGAGATGAGGAGGAAGTAGGGGATGGTTCCATGATTCTGCGAAAGATATCCTATGCAGGTGCCTTCTTCATATTCGGACTTGTAACACAGTACTATATCTACCCTGAAGGCATAGAGGCGGGGATCGGTTCGTTATCCTTCTGGTATATTCTTCTTCTCTACCTGACCGCATATATTATCGCAGGCCATGACATACTCAAAAAGGCGGTGCAGGGTGTTATCAAAAAGGACTACTTCAGTGAAAATCTACTCATGAGTATTGCTACCCTTGGTGCATTTGCGATAAGGGAGTTCCCGGAGGCAGTGGGGGTGATGCTCTTTTTCAAGGTAGGTGAGTACTTTGAAGACAGGGCGGTCAACCACTCAAGGAGATCAATAAAGAACCTCCTTAAGATAAAGGCAAACTATGCAAACCTGTGGAAAGACGGGCAGACAGTGCAGATTCCACCTGAAAAAGTCCAGGTGGGTGATACAATAGTGATCAAGCCGGGGGAGAAGATTCCCCTTGACGGAGTGGTGCTTCAGGGTGAAACCACCGTTGATACATCGGCACTTACAGGGGAATCAATGCCAAAGTCACTCAAGCCGGGAGATGATGCACTTTCCGGGATGGTCAATCAGAATGCAGTAATAACAGTGAAGGTGACAAAACCCTTTGAAGAGTCTACTGTAAGCAAGATACTGGACCTGGTTGAAAAGGCTGCTGCCCAGAAGGCTCCCACAGAGAAGTTTATTACCAGGTTTTCGAAGGTTTATACTCCTGCGGTCGTTGCCGCCGCATTTCTCATAGCAGTACTCCCGCCTTTTCTCTACCAGTTCCAGGTGTTCACCCCACTGTTTTCTCATGCTGAAACGTGGTCCGAGTGGGTGTATCGCGCTCTCGTATTTCTGGTTATAGCCTGTCCCTGTGCTCTTGTCCTGTCCATTCCCGTAGGTTTCTTCGGAGGAATAGGTGCAGCGGCTAAAAAAGGTGTTCTGTTCAAGGGCTCCAACTATCTGGAGGCATTCAGAAGAATTCATACCATGGTATTCGACAAAACCGGCACTCTAACAGAGGGGGTCTTCAAGGTCGTTGAGGTGCAACCCTTTAACGGCTTTACCAGGGACGAAATCCTCAGGTATGCGGCAATCGCTGAAAGCCACTCCAACCATCCAATTGCAAAATCCATCTCCGAGGCCTATGGAGACAGTGTTGATGAAAGCCTCATACAGCAGTATGAGGAGATTCCCTCACATGGAGTCAGGGTGCTTTCAGAGGGAAGAGAGATCCTTGCCGGCAATGACAGGATTCTCCATCTGGACGGTTATGATATCGGGCATGACACCTGTGTGACTGAAGGGACTGTAGTGCATGTTGCTGTTGATAAGAGTTACGCAGGATACATACTGCTTGCAGACAAAATCAGAGATGATGCAAGACAGACCATACTCTCCCTCAAAGAAGAGGGCATCAAGCACGTAGTTATGCTTACCGGCGATGACAGAGAGGCTGCCGAACGTGTGGCAAAGCAGCTCCAGATAGATGAGTTTCATGCGGAACTCCTTCCCCAGCAGAAAATAGAGATCGTTCAGAGACTCGAAGAAGAAGTTGACCGCAAGAGAGACAGCATCGCCTTTGTCGGTGACGGCATAAATGATGCTCCCGTACTGACGGCCTCTGATATCGGCATAGCCATGGGCGGGCTCGGCTCGGATGCTGCTATTGAGGCAGCAGATGTAGTTCTGATGAAGGACCGGCTCTCCGGACTCCTCGATGCAATCTTCGTGTCCAGAAAAACAAAAAATATTGTATCCGGCAATATCACGATGGTATTTGTAGTAAAGGCTTTCTTTCTCATCTTCGGGGCAATCGGTATGGCGACCATGTGGGAGGCCGTGTTTGCAGATGTTGGAGTGGCTATCCTTGCAGTCCTTAATTCCACGAGGATATTAAAAAAGTAAGAAATACCGAAAAAAACACTTGACAAATTTATTCTGGTGTTTTATAATGATAATGAATATCAATATCGACTAAAATGCTCTTGAGTTCAGAGGGAAGAAAGCCCTTGTTTTTTGGTTTAAACACTGTTCCATAATTTCAAGGATGAGAGGATAAAGGATATGCTGAAGAGAAAGAAGTCCAGTTGTCATGGATCAACGGAGATGAACATAGAGGGACTGAAAAAGGTCGTGCTCGTAGGTAGTCCGAATGTTGGAAAGAGTGTTGTCTTTGGGAACCTGACCGGGATGTACGTAACTGTCTCAAACTATCCAGGCACAACTGTGGAGGTTACCAGGGGAAGGTTAACAAAAGGTTCAGATACAGTTGCAGTCATAGATACCCCGGGGATGTACTCCCTCCTGAGTATAACGGAAGAAGAGCGGGTAGCCAGAAGGATTCTGATAAACAGCAGGCCGGACCTTACCGTTCAGGTGATTGATTCCAAAAATATTGAGAGAATGCTTCACCTCACGGTACAGTTACTTGAGGCAGGATTGCCGGTTCTTCTGGATCTCAATCTGATGGATGAGGCTGAGAGCCTGGGTGTTAAGATTAATACTGAAGTCCTCCAGGCCAGGCTTGGTATTCCAGTGACAGCCACGGTTGCAACAGATGGGAAAGGTATGGATGAATTGAAGAACATAATCCTGTATCAGAAGGTTTCAGAGCCGGAACCTCCCTTTAAGTATGGACCACTAATAGAAAGAGCGATAAGGGAGATAGAGAAGAATCTGCATAATGATTATGGTATCTCAAGAAGGGCGGTTGCATTGCTTCTGCTTCAGGACGACCGGGAAATCCGGGAGTCTGTCGGGGAACGTGAAGGGGAGAAAAGCATAATTATAGAGAGGATCGTACAGAGGACAAGGGATAATGTAGCCGAGCCACTCAACTACATCATTACCATGGAGAGGCAGGACTTTATAAAGAGCCTGCTGATCGACTCCTTAACCTGTGAATCTCCTGTAAGGCTTCCGTTAAGGGAAAAGATAAGCCGGTTCACAATGCATCCCGTTGCAGGCATCCCCGTTTTCCTTATGATTATTTATCTTCTATACGAATTTGTAGGGGTTTTCGGAGCACAGACAGCAGTAGACTTCCTTGAGGAGACTGTTTTTGGCCAGTACATAAACCCTGTTGCAAACCGTATAGTCTCATCCATTATTCCCTGGAAGGTGCTCCAGGACCTCTTTGTGAATGAATACGGGATCATCACCCTGGGCATAAGATATGCGATCGCCATAATACTGCCCATTGTGACCACCTTCTTCATAGCCTTTTCAATTATTGAGGATACAGGCTATCTGCCGCGACTGGCCATGCTGATAGACAGGGTCTTCAAGAAGATAGGCCTGAATGGAAGGGCGGTGATACCGGTTGTGCTGGGATTCGGTTGTGATACCATGGCTACCATGGTTACAAGAACTCTGGAAACACGGAGGGAAAGGATCATCGCCACGCTGCTTCTGGCCCTTGCCATACCATGCTCTGCTCAGATCGGTGTTATTCTTGCACTGCTTTCAGGAAACACGGCTGCCCTCGGGATATTCATACTTGTGATGAGTGCTGTCTTTCTCTTTGTGGGTTTTCTTGCAGCAAGGCTTTTGCCAGGTGAAAAGCCGCTTTTTTACATGGAAGTCCCTCCACTGAGGTGGCCTAAACTCTCCAATGTCTTGACCAAAACATACTCGAGGGTTGAGTGGTATTTCAAAGAGGTCCTGCCCCTTTTCATACTGGCAAGCATCCTGATATGGGCAGGAAAAATAACGGGTATCTTTGATCTGACAGTCACCTTGCTGTCATATCCCACCAGATGGATCGGTCTTCCCCCTGAGGCATCCAAGGCCTTCCTCTACGGCTTCTTCAGGAGGGATTTTGGAGCTGCCGGACTGTATGACCTGAAGACAGCCGGTACTCTTGACGGGGTTCCCCTGGTGGTCTCCATCATAACAATTGCACTCTTCATGCCATGCATTGCTCAGTTATCCATGACAATAAAGGAGCGTGGCTGGAAAATGGCGGTGGGGATGGCTGCCTTTATCTTCCCCTTTGCATTCGCTGTGGGCTATTTGGTAAATATCATTCTGAATGGACTGGGGATGGTGCTGTGAAGTGTCCACTCTGCGGTCTTGAGTTCAGACAGGAAGATGGTCTGAAAGGATGCAGCGGCTGTAAATCCATGGGCAGTTGCGGTCTTATCAAGTGCCCGAACTGCGGTTATGAGTTGCCTGCTGAGTCAGGCATCCTGAAACTTTTTAAAAAATGGAGGAGAAGGGTTGATGCGAGCCACTGACAGGGCAGAAGAGATTCTCGAGGAACTCTGGATACTTATAAAAGAAAAGGAGATAAATCCTGTAACTGTGAGTGATTTGTCTATAGACAGCAAGGCCCCTGAGTTAAAGGAACTGCTTGAGTTGAGGTATATAAACCTCTCCGGAGAAAGGATAGACCTGACCTCCAAGGGGCTCAAGGAAGCTGAGGCTGCCATAAGACGCCATCGTCTTGCTGAGAGGCTCATGGTGGATGTCTTTGATATCAGAAGGAGTCTCATGGAGGAGAAGGCCTGTCAGTTTGAACATCTGCTCAGAAAAGAGGTTGAAGAGAGCATCTGCACACTCCTGGGACATCCTAAGGTCTGTCCCCATAAAAGACCAATACCACCAGGGAAGTGCTGTGCAAAGGCACTGAAGCACCCGAAAAGCATAGTCTCAAGCCTTGCCGAAATAGAGGCAGGTTCAAAGTCAATAGTTGCATATCTGATCACGAGGGATGAGAGGAAACTCCAGAAACTCATGTCCATGGGAGTCCTGCCCGGGGTGAGGATAGATGTAATCCAGACTTACCCTTCTCATGTATTCAGGATAGGACATTCTCTGGTTGCTGTGGACACTGAGATGGCAGAAGACATCTTTGTGAGGAGGGTAAAGTAAAACGGTCGAGAAGCAATTATTCAAGATTTCTTCATAAACGAATGGTACTATATATGCAAGGAGGTGTATTATGAAAAGACTTTTTTCAGGAGTGCTTGCTCTGCTGGGCTTTGGTTCAAATGCCTATGCGCAGGGTTATGGTGGCTGGGGTATGGGTCCCGGTATGATGGGCTGGGGAATGGGATATGGCGGAGGGTGGCTATGGACCATATTGATGGTGGTATTCTGGATAGCCGTAATCGTAGGAATTGTCCTCCTGATCAGGTGGCTTATTCTTTCCACAAAAACTACAACCACTCATCAAAGACAAGAGGAGTCAGCCCTGGATATCCTCAAGAAAAGATATGCCCGTGGAGAGATTGATAAAGAAGAGTTTGAACAGAGAAAAAAGGATCTTCTCAGCTGAGTTGAGTTGATACCAGCCGGACAAACCCTTCTGCCAGAGGCTTGAGATATGCTATGTCCCTTTCTTCAGGCTCCTTCATCTGAGCACAGTCACACTCGTGGGTGAAGTCATAGGCAAAGCGGAGTGCGTCGAAGAATTCTTTTTCAACAAGCCCTTTCATGACATACTCTCTTTCAAACCTCTCAATAAGATCTGCATGTGTGAGATTCCCGATGTCTGATATTTCAAAAATTGCCATCAGTGCATAGATCATTGCATGATAGAGTTTTGTTAGACAGGCGAGGTTGCTAACCCCTGAAGCCCTTATAATCTCTGACTCATTAAGGTTATCATCAGCCTGTTTTAATCTTCTTTTCGTAACATCGTTCATGATATAAGGTTTCTTTTGTATTTTTTGAAAATCTTATCAGTTGTCATAACTGGCAGATCTTCCAGTATTGACTGGGCTATCAGTAAACGATCAAAGGGGTCTCTATGGTGATCTGCAAGTTTATATACATAAAGTGTATGACTGATTTCAACAGGTAGTGTCTTCATTCCATTGATAGAAATCTGCTCAGGGATAAATATTTCAGGAGGTTCTTTAAAGACCAATCTCCCTAACTGATACTTAATGGAGATTTCCCATGTGCTTGCAGCACTTAAGTATATCTCATTTCTACTATTAGCAATTATCTTACGGAGTTTTCTTGAGAGCCTTTCATTATCTGTAATCCACCACAGGAATATATGCGTATCAATGAGAACTCTCATTTCTCAAATGATTTGAGTATATCCTCTGGCAGAGGCTCAAAAAATTCGTCCTTAATCTTTATCTTGCCTTTTCCTGTTCCAGGCACCCTGCTTTCTTTGATATCATTATAGGGCTCTATCTTTGCAACCGGCCTTCCAGCCCTTGCAATTACAACAGTCTCTCCAGCCTCAACGCGCTTAAGCAACTTTGAAAGCTCTGTCTTCGCTTTATGGATATTTACTGTAACCATAGCTTTATTATAAACTAAGTTAAGGACTAAGTCAAACAAAAATTATACTCCAAAGCAGCAAGGCCGGGAATTATCTTCACAAAATCTTCACAATCTTTTTCTAAAATTAAGATATGGAAGAGATCGGAATAGTGAAAAGTGTTGACGGTGTAAAAGCAAAGGTTGTTATCAGGAAGTCCTCTGCCTGTGACCACTGCGTCAAGGATGAGTGTGATATGGAGGGAAACAATTTCGAGGTTGAAGCTATTAATGCTGCAAATGCCTCAGTAGGTCAGACAGTCAAGATTGTAATGAAGGCACAGACTTACATAAAGGGGGCCCTTCTCCTTTATGTTCTGCCAATCTTTGCCCTTTTTGTAGGGGCTATATTCGGGAAGATGTTTCTTCCAGATGCTATTAAGGGGATTGGTCCTGAAGCCGCCGCTGTAATCGGCGGCTTTATACTTATGGCTCTCTCTTTTCTCCTTATAAAGATCGCCTCTTCAAGGATGGAAAAGAAGACGGAATATCAGTCTGTAATTGAAGAGATAATCCAGTAAACCTTACAGTTGCATAAATTCTTCCCCATGCCGTACCTCACTTTTTGCAATGTTTAGGTAAAGCCTTCTATATCCTGAGCCTTTTGAGCCTCAGGGCATTGCCAACCACGGAAACCGAACTGAAACTCATGGCTGCTGCTGCAAAGATCGGGCTCAGGAGAATTCCTGTAAATGGATAGAGTACCCCTGCTGCGATAGGTACGCCCAGTGAATTGTAGGCAAAGGCCCAGAAGAGGTTCTGCTTGATATTCCGCATGGTTGCCCTGCTTAATTTCCTGGCGCGCACGATTCCGCGGAGGTCTCCCTTTATCAGTGTGACTCCGGCACTTTCCATCGCCACATCCGTTCCTGTCCCCATTGCAATACCCACATGGGCCTGCGCCAGGGCAGGGGCATCATTCACTCCGTCACCTGCCATGGCGACAATTCGCCCCTGGCTCTGGAGTTCCTTCACCTTGGCCGCCTTCTGGTCGGGAAGCACACCGGCTATAACATCATCAATATCAAGTCTCCTCGCAACCGCTTCTGCAGTCGTCTGATTATCACCTGTCAGCATCACCACCCTGATGCCCTCTTTGTGCAGTTCCTTTATAGCCTCCGGAGTAGTCTCCTTAATGGGATCGGCAACACCAATGAGACCTGCCGGTCTTCCATCTACAGCAACAAACATAACAGTCTGCCCCTCTTTCCGCATCTCATCTGCCAGGACTGAAAGTTCGCCGGGATCCACACCTTCATCTTCAAGGAGTTTCTGGTTTCCAAGGAGGATCTTTCTCCCCTCAACCACTCCTTTGACTCCCTTGCCGGTAATGGACTCGAACTCCTCAACCTTCTGCGGGGCGACTCCCTTGTCCCTGGCACCATCCACAATAGCCTCGGCAAGGGGATGTTCACTGCCCTGCTCAATACTTGCTGCATATTTAAGGAAGTCCTTCTCATCCATGCCTTCAACAGTCTTTACCGCCACGAGCTTGGGTTTTCCCTCGGTCAGGGTGCCTGTTTTATCGACCACAAGGGTATCAACCTTGCGCATTATCTCTATTGCTTCTGCATTCTTGAAAAGTACGCCCATGGTTGCCCCCTTCCCGGTGGCGACCATTATGGACATGGGGGTGGCAAGGCCGAGTGCACAGGGACAGGCAATAATAAGCACGGCCACTGCGTTTATCAGTGCGTGGGCCATCTTCGGATCAGGTCCTATCCATGCCCAGATGACAAAGGTAGAAACGGCGATCACCACCACAATCTGTACAAAGTAGCTTGCAACCACATCAGCGAGTTTCTGTATTGGTGCACGGCTCCGCTGGGCCTCTGCAACCATCTGGACTATCTGGGAAAGCAGGGTATCTGCGCCGACCTTCTCGGCCCTTATCACAATCGAACCGGTCCCGTTTACCGTTGCCCCTATCACCCTGTCTCCGGGTCCCTTCTGAACTGGTATGGATTCGCCCGTTACCATTGACTCGTCCACTGATGTTGAACCTTCAACTACTACAGAATCTACGGGAATCTTCTCGCCCGGTCTTACCCTCAAAAGATCGCCGACCTGGACGTGCTCAAGAGGTACATCCTCTTCCACACCGTCCTTTATTCTTCGAGCTGTCTTTGGGGCAAGCCCGAGAAGCGCCTTGATTGCAGCCCCGGTCTGGCTCCTGGCCCGCAATTCGAGAACCTGGCCCAGGAGTACGAGCACTACTATGACTGCTGCGGCTTCGAAATATACTCCTACCTCTCCCCGCTCGTCCCTGAAGGCGTCCGGGAAAACCTCCGGAAAGAGTGCCGCAACCACACTGTAGATATACCCAACTCCAACTCCGAGGCCTATGAGTGTAAACATATTAGGGCTTCTGTTTACGAGGGACTGCCAGAATCTTACAAAGAACGGCCAGCCGGACCAGAGCACCACAGGTGTGGCAAGTATGAGCTCAGACCACTTGAGAACCCCTGCAGGCAGTTTGTACAGTAGATCAGAGACGCCAGGTACATATTCTCCCATAACGATTACCAGAAGCGGAATGGTCAGGACAAGACCTATATTGAAGCGACGGGACATATCAATCAGTTCGGGATTTTCCTCTTCTTCACCAGTGACTGTTCTGGGTTCGAGGGCCATTCCGCATATCGGGCAGTTTCCGGGAGTGTCACGGACGATCTCAGGATGCATGGGACAGGTCCACTCAGTCTTGGCGGAGGCTGCTACAGGCATCAGGGGTTCAAGAGCCATTCCACACTTGGGACACGAGCCGGGACCGGACTGTTTTATCTCAGGGTGCATGGGACAGGTGTATGTAGCACCTCGAGGAGGGGCAGGCTCCGGTTCATGGTCATCTTTCTTTTCTCTCAGGAATGATTCAGGGTCTTTTACGAATTTATCCCTGCAGTTTGTGGAGCAGAAGTGGTATGTCTGTCCCTTATAGGACTCTTCAGCCTTAGCCTCTGACTCCTCAATCTCCATCCCGCAAACAGGATCTTTTACCTTCATTTTGCCTCCTTTTCCTTATTTGAAGATTATATACCATCCGGACAGCACCAGTACCGAAGTGATTACCCAGAATACAAGTCTTGCTCCAACTGGTACGTCTCTGTACATGTTACTGTAGCCTTTTATATCCTCTAATATTGTAACTGTTTCAGCTATGATTTCCCATGCAGCATGGGTGCTCAGAAGCAAGAGCACCACTGTCTTCCACCCAAGAGAATCCCTCTCTGCATAGGCAATGAAAAAAACCATGAGGGTGTAAGCAATTACAAAGGGTGTCGTTTTCAGGTGTGCAAACTCATGGGTCACGCTGAGCCTGTACTCTGCCTCTCTCTCGAGCCCGTATCGTAAAATGCAGTTGACCAATGGTGGATGTGGTATCAGAAAGGGGCCGTGTCCTGCCCTGTGCATGAAGCCTGGACCTATGATTACCGTTGCATTCAGGCCATACCACATCCTCCTTGTTATTTTTATCCCTTTGTCTCTCAATTTTTAAAATCTTCCCTCTGAGCGGAGTTAAAAAACGATCTTTGATGTAAAAAACTTCAAATCTTCTTCTGCTCGGATAAAGGCATCCACCACAAAGGGATCAAACTGTTTTCCTGCAGTCTGGAAGATATAGCTCTTTGCTTCCTCAAATGAGAGTGCCCTTCTGTATGGTCTCTCGACTGTGAGGGCATCAAGGGTGTCGCAGATTGCAAAGATACGGGCACCCAGGACTATTTCATCTCCCTTCAAACCCCTTGGGTATCCGGAGCCGTCGAAGTGTTCATGGTGTGAATGTATTATTTCAGCCGCTTTTTTCAGGTAGCCGATGTGATTCACTATCCCGAAGCCGATTTCAGGATGCTTCTGCATGATCCCCTGTTCCTCTGCTGTCAACTTTCCCTGTTTCTGAAGGATATGATCGGGGATTCCGATCTTGCCGATATCATGTAGTATCGCACCACAGTAGAGGTCAACCAGGTCCCGGCCCTTCAGCCCGATCTCCCTGGCAAGAACCATGGCGAACTGTGTTACACGGTATGAGTGGTTTCCCACCTCGTGTTCCTTGGCATCTATGGCTTCTACAAAGGCCTCGATGGTAGCGAGATATACCGCCTCTATCCGGTCAATGACCTCTCCGAGAAACTTGTTCCTGAAATAGCACTTCTCACAGCAGTAGGGGCCTTTATCGTCTCTGTATATACCTTTTTTTATCTCTGTCTGGCAGGAGAGACACTGAACCATATCACCTTCCATTCCACTTTCTGCAAACATTTCAGGATTCCTGTCAAACCTCTCCTTGCAGCCAGAAGAGCAGAAGTGATAGGTCCTGCCCCTGTAAACGCTCCTGTTCCTGGCGGAAAACTCGTCTACTTCCATATTGCAGACTGGATCCCTGGTCATTTCCTGAAAACCTGACCCTTTATTCCTTGTCATTCCCTATTACTTTCCGGATGTGTGTACCTCAGACTTGCTGGCAATCACCTTGCCGGTTACGGTGTCAATAATATAATAACCGCTGTGGTGGGTGTACGAACCGGACTGGGCAGACCATGCGGAGATCTGATACCTGCCGATGTCTCCCTTTTGTGCTACGGCCGTTTTTGCAGAAAAGACTCCTCCGAAGATGTTTGCGGCAAGCAGGATTGCTGTTACCACAAGCAGAACCTTTGTGAAACTGTCTGTTTTCATGATCCTTACCTCCTTCTTAATATATTTTGTGGCAGTAGTGCCCAGAATAAGTTTGAACAGCATGGGAAGGTGGTATGGTGGAAAAAACATCCCGAAGCGGGTCTCCGCGAAGGGTCGCTTCGAATCGGCTGCAATGTGTTTTTGGAGCCGTACCGCCTTCCACTTGAATTATCTTGTACCCAAATTGAGCGATTCTCTGAGAGACAACACATTGGGAAGCAGAGGGTAAAGGGTCTGAACGGTTTTGATCATCAGAGAAGCCTCACCCGGATGTCGATACGACTCTCCACAAGTCGTGAGACTCGTTTCGAGGTGAGGCCTGATGATCGCCTCGGAGACGGGGCCCCCGAAAAGTCGAAGACTTTTTGGGGTATATGGGGCATGGAGGCC
>WFTX01000077.1 GCA_015485235.1 Nitrospirota bacterium
CTGATAAGGTGCTTCCTATCAATGAAATTGCAGGAGAGATAATCAATTCCGTGTAGCCATCCTACCCCTCCTCATTCCTCCCCTCGGGCTGGTTCGTTTACCCCCGGCGAACCAGCCTCTCTTTTGTGAGTAAAACCTCAGCACACAACGTCAAGGCCAACCATTACAGAATAAATCCCGAGCATTCAGGCCTTCCCTGCTGATTGCGTATGAGGGTACTTGTAAGACACCCTCATACGTTACCGACCCGGACTGCTCGGGGAAATGAAGACAGCTTTTCCTGCAGCAATGTTATAATGTATGTGAACATGGAGAAGGGCAAGGACATCGGAGAGATCCTGGAGAAGCTGAAGAGCCCCCAGGCGAGGGTCGGCATAGCGCTGCTGCTCATTACGGTTGTCATGTTTCTCTGGAGCAGCTACTTCGGTACTCCAGGACCTGCACACTACAATATCACCTACAGCCAGTTCCTTGAAGAGCTCAACAGAGGGAACGTAAAGTCCGTCACGATACAGGATCTGGAAATGACCGGGGAATTCATGGAAAAGGTTCCAATCCAGTTTCCGAACACCCTGAAGCCGGTCCCTGTCAAATACTTTCAGACATTCCTGCCTTCCTTCCAGGGAGAGGGGCTCCTCTCATTACTGCAGGAAAAACAGGTGACAATCAATGTCAAGCCTCCGGAAAAGCGTTCCCTCCTCTGGTCGTTCATACTCGGCATACTTCCCTGGGTACTGATTATCGGAGTCTGGGTGCTGATAATGAGAAGGGCACAGCGTGTCCAGGGAGGGCCCGGGGGGCTCTTCACCTTCGGTGCCAGCAAGGCAAGGGTCTACGATTTCAAGGAAAAGACGGCTGTAACATTCCAGGATGTCGCGGGTATGAAGAATGCCAAGGTGGAGCTTGGAGAGACTGTGGAGTTCCTTAAGTCGCCTGAGAAGTTCAAGAGACTGGGGGCTAATGTACCCAAGGGCGTACTCCTGATAGGCCCGCCAGGCACGGGAAAGACACTCCTTGCACGGGCGATTGCAGGTGAAGCGGGTGTGCCCTTTTTCAGCATCAGTGCATCAGAATTCATAGAGATGTTTGTAGGGGTCGGGGCCTCACGTGTCAGGGACATGTTCAAGAAGGCAAAGGAGACCCAGCCAAGCATAATATTCATTGACGAGATTGATGCAGTCGGCAGAACGAGGGGGGCAGGCCTCGGCGGAGGCCATGACGAGAGGGAACAGACCCTCAACCAGCTTCTGAGCGAGATGGATGGTTTTGAACCCCATGAGGAGGTGATTGTCCTGGCCGCAACGAACAGACCCGATGTCCTTGACCCGGCCCTGCTCAGGCCCGGTCGTTTTGACAGGCACATCGTGATTGACAGGCCCGGATGGGAAGACCGGAAGGCCATCCTTGAGGTTCACGTAAGAGACAAGGCCCTTGCAGATGATGTGGACCTCGAAAGGATAGCAAAGGGGACTCCCGGCATGACAGGAGCGGACCTTGAAAACCTCACTAATGAGGCTGCCCTGATTGCGATACGGAAAAACAAGGAGAGTATAGACAGCGAAGATTTTGAAGAGGCAAAGGACAAGATTCTCATGGGCACTGTCAGAGAGGAATCAATAAGTGACCTTGAGAAACGGATAACCGCCTACCATGAGGCGGGGCATGTTCTTGTTGCCCGGGAGATGCCGAACACGGACCCTGTTCACAAGGTAAGTATAATTCCCCGTGGCATGGCCATGGGGGTGACACAACTCCTGCCTGAAGAAGACAGGCACTATTATCCCAAAAGCTATCTCATGAGCAAACTCAGCGTCGCCCTCGGGGGGAGGGTTGCTGAGAAGATCGTCTTCAATGACGTAAGCTCCGGGGCCCAGAACGACCTGAAGGATGCCACATCCCTTGCAGAAAAGATGGTCGCCCAGTGGGGCATGAGTGATAAGGTGGGGCCTCTCAGCCTGGGGAGGGGAGAGGAGCACCCCTTTCTTGGAAGAGAACTCGCCATGCCCAAGCATTACAGCGAGGATATGGCATGGCTTATGGACCAGGAGATCAGAAGGTTCATATTAGAGGCTGAAAAGAAGGCAGAGGAGGTCCTCCTGAAGAACAGGCATGTCCTTGATGCCCTGGCCGGGGCCCTCATAGAAGAAGAGACCCTTGAAGGAAAGGATATAGAGCGGATAGTAAGGGAGGCAAGGGAGAAGCAGGGCAGCAGCAGTTGACTTATTTATTTTGAAAAGTCCTCCCCCGTCCTTCTCTCCATAGGGGCCTGAAGTTTTCGTCCCTGAAATGGTAAAGGCTGCCTGTTCCGGTATCCTTTATTGAATGGGCAATGATATATAAAATCCCCTTCCTGTCATAGAGCTTGGAGCCTGTCACCTCAAGGGTGATCCCCTCTTTCAAGTCAAATCCAATCTGTTCATGGTACCAGTACGGCCCGGTGATTACGTGGAACTCCTTCACCCCTGTATCAAGGACGAACATTCGTGGCCCCCGCATCCCCTCAAGCACTGATGTTACCCTGCCGGAGACGGTTATCTCGGTGTTCAGGTCATACCTGTCGGCAAGGTCAGATGCAATGGCCACCGCGACCGAAAAAAACACTACAGCCACCAGAAAGATGACGGTCTTCAATCCTCTCGCTCTCATTTTTCCTTCACCGGTATATAATCGCTGACAAGGATTGTCTTCAGTACCTCCAGGGGGTTTATTCCGTTCCGCTCTGCAATTTTCTTAAGTGTATCATCTTTATCTGGCTTAATACCAGCCTTCTCAAGCCTTTCCATCACATCGGTGAGCTTCAGTCCCTGTTCGCTACAGATCTCAGGGAGTTTCTTCCTCCCAACGCCGGAGCCTGCAAAGAGTTCCTCCACCCTCTCCGGCGTAAACTCAACAGTGGGGGTGGCGGTCTTTTCCTCATACTTTTTCATAACAAGGTAGAGGTCCATCGGGGAGAGACGGTTTTCCGCTGCAATCACCTTTAATGAGTCATCTGTGCTTTTTACCCTTATCCCCTTCCGCTTGAATTCTGCAAGTGTCTTCTCGAGGTCAATCTGCATCTTTTTCGCAAAGACCTTCAGTGAGGTCAGCTCTGCATGGCCATAGGGAGGCTCATACTCCTTGCTTACCACCCACTGCTCCTTTATGTATTCGTTAAGGTCAATCACATATTGAAGGGGCGGCAGATGGTAGAATGCGCTTATGACCACAATTACAGAGAGCACCGTGGCAAGGCCCAGTTCTTTCCGGAGTTTGATCCCGCCGGATATCCTGTTGATTATATAGTTCATCAGGGCACGCCAGTTATAGTAGAGGTGAAACGAACCTGCTACCAGAAAGAGCAGGCTTGATATTATATGGATGTTGTCCCAGTCGGTCTTGCTGAGTCCCATGAACCGCCAGTCCACCCAGTAGGCAACCCTGCCGTAGGGTACTATATAAAGGACAAGCCCTGTTATTGACATTACAAGAAAGCCTGAGAGTGTCAGAAACGAGATGAAGCCTCTTGTGTGAAATCCTCTATTGTTTTTCATATCCATTCCTCCTGAAGTCAGAGGGCTCCTGAAAAGAGAGGAGCCCCCTTCAGTCTGTTTTTATTGAGTGAAATTTCTTCTGCCTCCACGCCAGAGGGGAGCACCGGTTTCCGAATCCCTCAGTGTGAGGGTCTGGCCCTCTACAGTGATAGAGGTTGCGATATTCCTGACGGCATCGGAGAATTCAACCTTGAATGCATTCACAGTAACCACCTCGCCGATCTCAGGTCTCTCAATTCCCTTTGCCTCCCAGTACCAGTATGGACCGATACCATAGACGGTCTCAATGGAATCACCCGTGTCGATCAGAAGCCCGCTGCCGGGGATCCCGAAACTAACAACCGCACCGGTAATGGTCACAGGTGTTCCGTCAAAAAGGGAAAGGAGACATGCACCGCCTCCCTGCTGAATGCCACCTGCACCAGCCATCCCGGGGCCCTTACCTGCAATGGCGCCAATGGCGAAGAGCAGCACCACTGAAACTGTCAGTACCGTGATAATGGTTTTCTTCTTCATATCTTTATCCTCCTTTTTTTCTGGATTTACAAAATGGCTCATGCCAAAAGCCACTGCCTCTTGTGGTGGTACTTTACATTCCGCCTCTGCCAAAACCCTTTCTCTGCATCCTGCCCTGACCCATCTTGCCGGCTCCCATTTTTCTGCCTGCATACCTGCTTCGTTCCTCAGGGGACAACTGCTGCATCCTGCTCTGCCACTCCTTTCTGAAGGCATCCCTCTCTTCAGGGCTTGCGCTCTGAAGTGTGCCTCTGATCCTGGAGAGTTCCTCTGTTGAGTAGCTGGAGTAGTCGGTGACAGCATAGGCTACGCCGCCAAGCATCATGGCCATGGTAATGATTGTGGCTCCCAGTTTCTTCATCCTTGTTCACCTCCTTTCTCCTTGATTCGTTGCCACTCATAAGGGCAAGAGGCATGCCAGTCAATAAAACGCTTTAATATCAACAGATTATCCTCTGAAATAGTCAGGATGAGATGCAAACACTGCACTTGAATGCAAAATTTGCATCTACAGATTGTGGAATTCTGTCGGAAAGCAGTGGCGTCCAGAATAATCTCATTGTTCAGGGAGAGGTGGTATGTCAGACTTTATATTTTGTGATTCAATCATCATTGCATCAGATGGGCGTTATGAGACGCCTTCACCTGCCTTCTCACAGAGTTCGGGATAAACTTTAGGAGCCGTGCCGCTCGAAGCGAGTCCCCGAACGAGTCCGTACCGGAAACGCGAAGAGCCGCATCGACCTTACCGGGAAATATCCTGGACAGATATAGTAGGGCAGGGTTATATCAACCCGTATTCCTTGATCTTGTACTGCAGTGTCCGGAGGGATATGCCGAGGGCCTCGGCGGTCTTTCGTCTGTTACCGCCAAAGCGGCTGAGGGCCTCCTGAATGGCCTTCTTTTCAACCTCCCTGAGGGAACCTGTAACGGTCCCTGAAGGGCCCTCTGTGGTCAGTTCAATCCGTGAGAGGTCAAGAACCCCTCCCCTGGAGAGAATAACGGCCCGTTCAATCACATTCTGAAGTTCACGCACATTGCCGGGCCAGTGGTAGGAGGCAAGCCTCTTCATGTCGCTTTCTGATATCTCAAGGTCCGGTTTACCCAGTCTTCTGGAGACGGCAGAGACCAGATAGTTCGCAATGGCAGGAATTGCATCTCTCCGTTCCCTCAGGGGTTTCAGTCTTACGGGAAAGACATTCAGCCTGAAGTAAAGGTCTTCCCTGAACCTGCCTTCTGAAACCTCCTGTTGAAGGTCCTTGTTGGTGGCACAGACAATCCTGGAATCCGTCTTCAGCGTGGCGTTACTTCCGAGACGCTCAAAGGTCCCGTCCTGAAGAACCCTCAGGAGTTTTGCCTGAAGTGGCCTATCCATCTCCCCGATCTCGTCAAGGAATATGGTCCCCTCAGAGGCGATCTCAAACTTTCCCTTTTTTGTTGATGTCGCTCCTGTGAAGGCACCCTTTTCGTGACCAAAGAACTCACTCTCAAGGAGGTGTTCCGGCACTGAGGCGCAGTTCACCTCTACAAAGGCACCCTTTCTCTCACTCAGTTGATGGATTACCCGTGCAATAACACCCTTGCCTGTGCCTGTTTCACCTGTAAGGAGCACCGTTGTGTCGGCAGTCGCAACCGCCTTCAGGTCCTCAAGGACGTCTTCCATCCCTGCAAAGACTATCTCAAGGGGCGGGAGCCCCTTCAGCGCCTCTGACTTGAGTGCCCTGTTTTCATCCAGCAGTCTTCTCCGCTCGAAGGCCCGCCTTATCACAGCCCTTATCTCCTCCGGCTCCCTGAGGGGCTTGAGGATATAGTCCAGTGCACCCATCTTCATTGACTGGATCGCCGACTCTATGGTCCCGTAGGCGGTAAGTACAATGAAGTCCACATCACTGTACCGCTTGCCGTATTCTTCCATCAGTCTCAGCCCGTCCATGCGGGGCATCCTGAGGTCGGTGATAACCAGGTCAGGCCTCCGGGCCTCAGCGGCAGTCAATGCCTCCCTGCCGTCCCTTGCCGTAAGGACCTGATAGCCATCGTCCTCAAGAATCCTCTTTAAAAGGAG
This sequence comes from Nitrospirota bacterium, assembly GCA_015485235.1. Taxonomy (GTDB): domain Bacteria; phylum Nitrospirota; class Thermodesulfovibrionia; order Thermodesulfovibrionales; family JdFR-85; genus WFTX01. Next base: position 6,109 of record WFTX01000077.1, read on the forward strand.
GAGTATTGACTCCTCATCATCCACGACAAGTATGCGGTAGTTTTTCCTGTTCATCCAGTTCTCTCTGGGATCGTAATGGTCACAGTGGTTCCCTCGCCCCTGGTACTTATTATATCAACCCTGCCCCCGATTGCACCCACAAAGTCCAGGGCAACGGGCAGGCCGAGCCCCGTGCCCTTTGCCCTGGTGGTAAAGAAGGGCTCAGTGCTCTTTTCAAGGGTCTCCTCATCCATTCCCTCTCCCCTGTCTGTTATGCCTATCCTGATGCTGCCTCCTTCTTCTGTTACATAAATCAGCACCTCTTCCCCTTCAGGTGAGGCATCAAGGGCGTTTTCAACTATATTGACAAGGGCGTGCCTCAACTTTTCCCTGTCAGTATAAATCATATAGTTTTCAGGAAGGGAGATGTTATGCCTGATAGAGACTCTCCTGTCGCTGAAGAGATCTCTGACCTCATCAAGCAACTGCCAGAGGGAAAACATCTCGGGCCTCACCTCCTGCCCCTTGGCATAGAGAAGCAGGTCCTCTGAGAGGACCTCCAGTTTCTCTGACTCCGATACTATCACCTCAAACCCCTCCTTCATTGAGGGCTCATCCGATGCCTTTTCCTTCAGATACTGGGCAAATCCCTTGATTGCACTGAGTGGGCTTCTTATCTGATGGGCAAGGACGGCTGACATCTCTCCGAGCCTCAGCAGGTTCTGCCGGGCAAGTTCCCTCTGCGTCATGATGTCCACCTTTCGCAAGTATTTTACAAACAGAACGGTAAGGAGCCAGTAGAAGAGTACAAATGTAAGGGCCGTTATCAGGTGGGCCCTTGCATGCCTCAGAGGAGCGGTGGCAGGATAGGTGTGAAGGGCGATCCTGAGAAGCATCCCCCCTGCCCCGAGGCTGTGTATATGAAGTGGCATGTCCAGCACATAGACCTTCTCGCCTGTGCCGAGTTCCCTGTAATAATAGACAGGTTTCCCGGATTTTATCCTTTCCCTGATTTCTCCGTCATCTGATTTCTTTCCTATAAGGTTCCTGTTTGAGTGCAGAAGGATGGTCCCATCCCTGTCGTAGAGTGATATGAAGGCGATCTCCTCCCAGTTCTGTGCCCTGAGGATGTCAAGGAAGAGTCCCTCATCAATGCCGGTACGGTTCAGCGCCTGGTCAAGGGTTATACCTATGAAGTAGGAGATGTTCCGGAGAAGGGCCTCAGAGGTCTCCTCTGCGTTCCTGTAAGTATAGGTGATATGAAACAGGACCATCCCGGTGATAACCACCGCAACGATGAAGGGTATCATGTATTTCAGCCGGTTTCTGTCCATCCTTTACGCCTGTTTCAGAGAGTAGTATTTGCCTTCATTATTGTAGCCGAAACAAAGAAAGGTTTTCTTCAAAAGAACTGGTGTTTTCTGTTGAAAAAATGTGATTCCTGAAAATAAAAAACCATTATCGCCAGCATTGGCCCTTTTCCGGCTCTATCCGCCATAAGCAGCGATTGCCAGCCACCGGGGGATTGTCTTATAAAAAATATTAGCACCCGGGGGTGAAGAGTGCTAATCCCCTGTACGACAAACCTTCTATCCTGTTCACCGGGATGAACCGCGTTCATCCCCTGATTTTCTCAGAACATTTTTCAGGAGGTGAGTCTTTATGAGGATAGCACAGGTCTCTCCACTCCATGAAAGCGTCCCACCGAAACTCTATGGAGGCACCGAGAGGGTTGTCTCCTATCTTACAGAGGAACTGGTCAGGATGGGACATGAGGTGACCCTCTTCGGGAGCGGGGATTCAGAAACCAGGGCCCGCCTGGTGAGCATATCCCCCTCTGCACTCAGGCTGAGGGGGGATGTGATCGACCCCCTTTCATACCATATACTGATGCTGGAGAAGGTCATCCAGTCAAGGAAGCAGTTCGACATAATCCATTTCCACATCGATTATATCCACTTCCCTGCTGTCAGACACCTTGGCATGCCCTCTGTAACCACACTCCACGGGAGGTTGGACATAGGGGATCTTTTGCCCCTTTACAGGGAATTCCGCGATATCCCCGTGGTTTCAATCTCCAATGACCAGCGGAAGCCCCTGCCCTTTCTGAACTGGCAGGGCACGGTTTATCACGGCCTGCCTGAAGACCTCTATCAGCCTACCTACCGGAACAAGGGGGAATACCTCGCCTTTATCGGGAGGATCTCTCCGGAAAAGAGGCCGGACCTTGCCATAGAGATTGCTGTAAAGGCCGGCATCCCCCTCAGGATAGCTGCAAAGGTTGACGACAGTGACCGACAGTACTATGAGGAAAGGATAAAGCCCCTCATGAGACATCCCCTTGTTGAGTTCATCGGTGAGATAGGTGAAAGGGAAAAGGAGAGCTTCCTTGGAGATGCCCTTGCCCTGCTGTTCCCGATAGACTGGCCTGAACCCTTCGGTCTGGTGATGATCGAGGCCATGGCCTGCGGAACCCCTGTAATTGCACGCAGGCGGGGTTCCGTACCTGAAGTTGTGACTGACGGGGTAACAGGACACATCTTTGAAGAGGTTGATGAGGCTGTCACCGCCATTGAGAAGGTCTCCCTTCTTGACAGAAGGCTGATAAGGGAGCACTTTGTAAAACACTTTTCCGCAAGAAGAATGGCCACTGACTACCTGGATATCTACAGGCGGCAGATTGAACTCCTCAAAGAGGCTGCATAACACCATGGTTGACATCAAGACCTTCGGTCTCAAAGGCGACTTGCTCTTTGTGATCCTGAACCCACTGGGAGACATAATTCCCACAGCACTGTCTCCCCAGGAGGGCCTTTTCCGGGATGACACCAGGTTCCTCAGCCGCCTTGAGCTGAGGGTAAACGGCCAGGTTCCTCACCTCCTCAGTTCCACTGTCAAAGAGGACAACCTCCTCTTCACGGCAGACCTTACAAACCCGAGGATGGAGACTGACGATACCCCGGTGCACAGGGATGTGATACACATCTTCCGTTCAATCTTCGTCTGGGACAACACACTCCATGAACGGATACGGATGATAAACTTCGACCTGAGGCCTGTGGAGTTCACACTGGAACTCCTCTTTGATGCAGACTTCCACGACGTCTTTGAGATCCGGGGGGTAAGGAGGAAGGACCGGGGGGAGATGCTCCCTCCTGAAACAGGGGGAAACAGGGTTGTCTACACCTATAACGGGAAGGACGGCATAACCAGATTTACATACCTCAACTTCAACCCCGCACCTGACATCCTTGAGCCCCGGAGGGCTCTATTCCATATCACGCTGAAGCCCCAGGCATCAAAGGAACTGGTCCTTGGTGTGACTGCTGATTACCGGAAGAGGAAAGCCCGTCTCCAGGTCTCCCAGGCGTACACAAAGGCGGCAAGGCGGGTCACGGAGCTTCACAAAAGGAGCGTGGAGATACATACGTCCAACGAGCACTTCAACGAACTCCTGAGGAGATCAAAGGCCGATATATGCACCATGGTCACGGAGACTCCCCACGGCCCCTATTACTATGCAGGAATCCCCTGGTACAGTACCGCCTTCGGGAGGGACGGCCTTATCACCGCCCTGGAGTGCCTCTGGATAAACCCGGAGAATGCCCGGGGGGTGCTCCGGTTCCTTGCCGCCCATCAGGCCCACGAAGTGGACCCTGGGCGTGATGCCGAGCCCGGGAAGATCCCCCATGAAATGAGAAGCGGTGAGATGGCCAGGACAGGAGAGGTCCCCTTTGAACGGTACTACGGCTCGGTTGATGCAACCCCCCTGTTCATAATTCTTGCCGGTGAGTACCTGAAGAGGACCGGTGATCTGGAAACCATAAAGACCCTCTGGCCGAACCTGAAGTCTGCCTTCAGATGGATGAAAACCTACGGGGACGCTGACGGAGACGGGTTCATCGAGTATCACCGCCACTCTGAAAAGGGCCTTGTCAATCAGGGATGGAAGGACTCCTTTGACTCTGTCTTCCATTCCGACGGAAGCCTTGCCACAGGTCCTGTCGCCCTTGCAGAGGTACAGGGATATGGATATCTGGCATGCCAGTTCATTGCCAGTATCGCAAAGGCCCTCGGAGAAAGGGAGATGCTCTCAGAGGCCCTTCTCCAGGCAAAAAGGATAAAAAAGGCCTTTCACAGGGCCTTCTGGTCCCCCCGTACAGGGATGTACGCCCTTGCCCTCGACGGTAACAAGGCCCCCTGCGAGGTCCGGTCATCGAATGCAGGCCAGGTCCTCCTGAGCGGGCTCGTATCGAAGAGATATGCAAAGGCCGTTACACGGGCATTGATGTCAGAGGCCTTCTTCAGCGGATGGGGGATAAGGACCGTTTCCAAGGGTGAAGTCAGGTATAACCCGATGAGCTATCACAACGGTTCTGTCTGGCCCCATGACAACGCACTGATAGCCTGGGGCTTTGCAAGGTACGGGTTCAAGGACGAGATCCTCCGGATACTTACAGGACTCTTTGATGCAAGCCTCTTCATCGAGCTCAGGCGGCTTCCTGAACTCTTCTGTGGTTTTGACAGGCGGACCGGTGAGGGCCCCACCCTCTATCCCGTTGCCTGCCAGCCCCAGGCCTGGGCATCAGGGGCGGTGTTTCTGATACTCCAGGCGGCAATGGGGCTTGAGTTCGACAATGTATCAAGGTCCATCATATTCAAATCCCCGAGGCTGCCCTCCTACCTGAACTGGCTGGAGATAAGGAACCTCTCCTTCATGGACGCCACGGTCGATCTCTTCCTCGAGAGATACAAGGATGATGTGGTCGTGAAGGTGGTTGACAAGAGCGGTGATCTGCACATTGTTATATACAAGTAGTATATGGTCACTGGTGTATTGGTGTATTGGTTATCAGGTTATATGGTTATTGAGTTATTTGTTTACTCAGCCTCAGCCTTGACCTTAGCCTATCTTTGTTCCCATCCCCGCATATACGCATTAACGCTTTTGCTTTTCTCGCCTTCCACATTTCCCGCTTCTCTATAAACTCGATAAACCTTACCAACCAGAAAACCAAACAAACGAAATAAACGAGATGAACGAAATCAACGAGATCCACGATAAAATTTGACAACGCCTCCCCTTTTTTTGTTTAATTAATAGTTATGCGTAAGCCCCTGATCGCTGCCAACTGGAAGATGCACATGAACACCGGAGAGACGAGGGAGTTTCTCCAGGCGTTCCTGCCCCAGGTAGAGGGAGTAACGGATGTGGAGATAGTGATCGCCCCTCCCTTTACTTCGATTGCCGAAGCAGCCAGGCTCATGAAGGACTCTAATGTCCGGCTGGCAGGCCAGAACCTCTACTGGGAGGAAAAGGGGGCCTTTACAGGCGAGATTTCCCCCCTCATGCTCACTGATCTGGGATGCACCTATGTGATAATCGGGCATTCCGAGAGAAGGCAGTACTTCGGTGAGACCGATGAGACGGTGAACAGGAGAATAAGGGCAGCCCTTGCCGCCGGTCTAAAGCCCATCCTCTGCATAGGCGAGACCCTCCAGCAGAGGGAGGCCGGAGAGACCTTCAATGTCCTGAGGAGACAGGTCAGGGACGGCCTGAACGGGATGGAGGCTGAAGACCTCGTCATCGCCTATGAGCCGGTCTGGGCAATCGGGACCGGCAAGACAGCCACCCCTGAGATGGCCCAGGAGGCACATGCCTTCATCAGGGAAGAGCTGGGGGCTCTCTATGGAGAGAAGGCCGGTTCCGTAAGGATACTTTACGGCGGGAGCGTAAAGCCCGAGAACGTTGCTTCCCTCATGGCCGAAAGGGATGTAGACGGCGGGCTTGTGGGAGGAGCAAGCCTGAAGCCTGACAGTTTTGCAAGGATTGTAAGGTTCAGAGAACAAAACTGAATATAGAGGAGAAATTGCGATGTATACACTGCTACTGATAATTCACCTTATTGTAAGCTTCTTCCTGATCGGGATCGTCCTGATCCAGGGCGGAAAGGGGGCTGAACTCGGATCAGCCTTCGGAGGCGGATCAAGCCAGACCATTTTCGGAGGCAGGGGCGCAGCAACCTTCCTCAGCAAGCTCACCACTGTTGTTGCCGTGCTCTTCATGGTAACATCCCTGCTCCTTGCGATCGCCTCGATCAGACAGAAGTCCATCGTGAAGGCACCTGCCGTCAAGGAGGAAAAGGCGGTCCCGGCGCCACCCCAGGGTGTGACTCCTTCAGGCGGAGGCGTCAAGCCTGCTCAGAAGGGATCAGAAGCACCTGAAAAGCCAGCTGCAGGTAAATAAGCCTTATTTGCCCTACAATTACTTAAGTTCTTTCCCGGAGGGAGGGAGTTTAAATCACGGAGCCTTCCGGCAAGACAATATTGGTCAGTGGTCATTGGGTCATTGGTATATTGGTTATTGCGTTTCTCGCCTCTTTCGAATTGTGCCTTTCTCGCTTCTTCATAAACTCGATAAACCAGACCAACCAAATAAACGAAATCAACCAAATCAACGAGATGACCCGGGAGGGGCTATCTTACTATGCCTGCAATTAAGGTCTCTGATCTGACAAAACGTTACAACTCCTTCACCGCCGTTGACAGGATCTCCTTTGAAGTGCCGGAAGGCACTATCTTCGGCTTTCTCGGCCCCAATGGAGCAGGAAAGACAACCACAATCAGCATGCTCTGCACCCTGCTCAGACCCACCAGCGGAGAAGCCTCTGTAAACGGATACGACTGCATCAGAGAGCCCTCAAGGGTGAGGGAATCCATCGGGATAGTCTTCCAGGAGACAACCCTTGACAAGGACCTGACCGCCTTTGAAAACCTCTACTATCATGCCATTCTCTACAATGTGCAGAGACACCGGAGGAAGGACCTCGTCCGGAAGGCCCTCCGTTTCGTGGGACTCTATGACCGGAAGGATGAGCCGGTAAAACGCTTCTCCGGAGGAATGAAGAGACGCCTTGAGGTAGCAAGGGCTGTTGTACACCAGCCCAGGATACTCTTTCTGGACGAACCCACACTCGGGCTTGATCCCCAGAGCCGGACATCACTATGGGAGTTCATCACCCGACTGCCCTCGGAAGAGGGGGTTACGGTCTTCATGACTACACACTACATGGACGAAGCAGAGGTCTGCCATAACATCGCCATCATAGACAACGGACGGATCATAGCAAAGGGAAGTCCCGATGAACTGAAAAAGGGGATCGGCAGTGATCTGATTTATATAAAGGTAACTGACAAGGAAGAGGCCGTGAGGCTCATCCGGGACAGACTCTCCCTGAACCCCCTCAGGAAGGGGGAGGAGCTCTCCATCCCTGTCACGGGCGGGGAGGCCTGCATACCGGAACTGATCAGGACTATAGGAGATCTGGCTGTCTCCGTCAGGATCCAGAGACCCACCCTTAATGATGTCTTCCTGAACCTGACAGGAAAGGCCATCCGGGAAGAGGAACAGGACAGCTCCGATACAATCAAGGACTCGATCAGGGAATACAGGAGGCGGTTTGATAGAAGGTAGGGCGATACATGTTGTGGTCGCAAGGGAGTTCAAGAAGTTCATCCGGGAAAAGAGCCGGCTCTTCTCTACCATAGCCCGTCCGCTCATCTGGCTCTTCCTCGTGGGCGGCGGCCTGAACCGGCTCGTGCCTGCAGGAGACGGGATGAACTATCTCCAGTTCTTCTTCCCCGGGATAATCGGGATGACCATACTCTTCAGCGCGATCTTTTCCGCCATCTCCATCATCTGGGACAAGGAGTTCGGCTACATGAAGGAGATGCTCGTCGCCCCTGTCTCCCGGACCTCTATCGTGATTGGCAAGGCCCTGAGCGGGACCATAGTCTCCACCATCCAGGCAGGAATCATCCTCATGCTCTTTCCATTCCTTGGGTTCAAGCTCTCCATCCTCCAGATAGGAGGCACCCTTGCCGTCGGGTTTCTCCTTGCCTTCACAATATCCGCATTGGGTATCGTCATCGCCACATTCTATGACAGCTTTGAGAGTTTCTCTGTAATCATGAACTTCATCGTCATGCCCATGTTCTTCCTCTCCGGCGCAATGTATCCCGTCAGTGACCTGCCGGGAATACTCAAGTTCCTCACCAACATCAACCCCCTCACCTATGGTGTTGATGCCCTGAAGAATGTGATCTTCCCCACGGGAACGGGAAGTATGGGACCCGATTTCCCGCTCAGCCTTGATATCGCCGTTCTCTTCTCCCTGGCACTGGTCTTCACCCTCGCGGGAACACTGGCCTTCAGGAGAAGGGGTTGAGAGTTAGTGGTATACTGGTTATTGGTTATTGGTTACTGGTATATTGTGTATTGGGTGATCAGGAAGCCCATCACCAATTGCCTATCGCCTATAGCCCATCGCCCATTGCCTATCGCCCATTGCCTGTTTCCGGGTTTATTGCGTTGATGGGGCTGGAAGCGTTGATTACCATATTCACGCCTTAAGGCATTCTCCCATGATCTCTCGTGCCTGAGGGATTGAAACTATCAAATAGTGCTAAAATATATGAGGGGTGAATGCCTATGATATTTATTGCCGGTGGAACTGGATTTGTGGGAGGCCATCTTCTTCAGGCCCTGAAGAAGGAGGGCAGGAAGGTGAGGTGCCTTGTCAGGTCTGAAGAAAAGGCGGAACTATGCAAATCCCTGGGGTTTGAATCCAGGATCGGTGACATCACTGACAGGGAAAGCCTCAAGGGGGCACTGGAGGGGGTCTCCACAGTCATACACCTCGTGGGGATAATAGAAGAGGACAGTCAGAGGACCTTTGAGAAGGTGCATGTAAAGGGCACGGAAAACCTCGTTGAAGAGGCAGAGGGCTCCGGTGTTAAACTCTTCTTCTATCAATCGGCCCTGGGTGCGGCAGAGGAGTCTCCTTCAGGGTACCAGAGGACAAAGGCGATAGCAGAAGATATAGTCCGGGCAGCAGGCATGGACCATCTGATCTTCAGGCCTTCCCTCATCATAGGAAAGACCGACGGCTTCTCACTCAGGATGAGGGAACTGATAATGAGCGCTCCCATGGTCCCTGTTCCCGGTGACGGCATGAGCAGGTTCCAGCCCCTTTACATACTCGACTGGATCAAGTGCCTCCTCACTGCGATTGATGACACGAAGTTCCGCAACAGGACTCTTGAACTGGGAGGGCCTGAACAGATCCCCTACAACGACCTTCTCACGGCCTACATGAAGGCACTGGGAAAGGAAAAGACGATCCTGCACATCCCCGTCGGCCTGGCACGGCTCGGGCTTCCCCTCTCCGGCCTTGGAAGGGCACTGGGACTCAAAATTCCCAGGGTGAGTGCCGAACAGTTAGACCTCCTCCAGCATGACAACATAACCGACCCCGAGACCATAGAGAGGGAGTTCGGCTTCAAGCCCAGAAGACTTGAGGAATACCTGCCTGAAGTGTTTTCCTGATTTTGACAACTCCGATATTCTGTGATATACTTCTTAACAACTACAGAAATCAGCCAGATGATAATTGAAGAGGGTGCAGAGATATGGCGTATCTTGCGGACGGCTAAAGCCGCCGCAGAAATTATCGTTCGCAATAAATAATGAAACGGAGGATAACATGAAGATCAAAGTTTATCTTGAGCCAAGTGATGAAGGAGGGTATACCGTAATTGTGCCTTCATTACCTGGATGTATATCAGAGGGAGAGACAAAAGAGGAAGCTATTAAAAACATTAAAGAAGCAATTGAGCTATATTTAGAGCCTGTTGAGGACGATCTCCTATCTATTTCTAATGCTGAGGAACTTGAATTGGCAATATGAGCAAAGTACCAATCCTCAATTATGATAAAGTAATAAAAGCACTGCAGAGAGATGGATGGGTAATTGTTCGACAACGAGGCTCCCACATCAGGTTACAAAAGCATGTTGCAAATGAGGTTCTGAAAATAATAGTGCCAGCACACAAGCCAATTAAACGATCAACTCTATCTCATATATTGAAACAGGCCCGGATAACTTTAGATGACTTTGTTGAGAAATTGTAATTTCGCTAACACCTATAAGGCCTCCTGATGTAAATAGAAAAAAGCACTACCGGAGAAATATCTCCGGCAGTGCTTTCCGCTCTCTGACCGGAAGCCGGTGGTTTCCCCCCCGGCTCAGACCGTGGGTTAAATATAAGTGAGCAGGTCACAGACCTGCTCCCGCAGAAGGGATACTTTCTAATGTCTTTACAGTACATCTATGCCTTAGAGAAATTCACTTTAGCAGTTTACATACTTGCTACAGGGCCTGGCGATGTTCGTTCAAGGTTGCTCAATGCTTGGAGAGGTCCTTTATGGGTACTTACGCCTGATCATCTGCCAGAAAAATTACGAGACGATTTCTTATGGATAAAACAGCAACTTCATAAATATCATGAATCATGGCCCGGACAGTTACAGGAATTGCAGAAAAAAGAAAAAAAAGATCCGTCTTTTAAAAAAATTTATACTCATCTTTATCCTGATCCAGTTGAGGCTACTTTAAGAAGAATCAGAAAAAGCACCGGCGTTGAAATAGCTCGTAGGATTTTTTCTATATGGGACTCACTGGAATCTATGGCTCACGATAGGTAAGTAACGCAATTCGTTAATAAAACCTTTTGGTATTAAAACTCGAAATTTATCTGCAGAACCTTGACACAAATGGTATTTACGTAAGCTAAATGAAAGGGAGTGGAGTCGTGCTTTGAATCTTGAATTCTGAATTTTACTCACGTCACAAAAAGATCACCTGTCCGTAGTGTTTCTGATCCTCATCATTTACTTGGAAACAAAGTTTTTTGTTACTGAAATTGACAACCTGAATATTGTTTGATATAATTTCGGAAAAGGGGACAGTGAGGTATGGAGATGTGTAAGGGGAAAAACAAAAAGTCTGTGTTGATAGCTTTCATTTTGATTCTCTTAATACAGAACATCTGTTACGCTGAAGAAATAACAATTCTTCAATGTAAAAGCATATCAAAATTCAACAAGGATTACTCATACATGGAAAACAGCTGGAGAGACGGAAAAGATCCAATTTTGAGAGACAAAGTCTTCACCAAGTTAAACACTATTAATCCGATCATAAAAAGTATCACTCCACGTGATAAATACTCTGAAGAACAAGTAATAGAGTTTAAGGGCACGGTTATACATCGTACAGGCTCAATAATAATGATAAAATGGGCTAATGACTTTAATAATAAGGTATGGATAGCAACAATTAATCTAAATTATAGAAAGGCTGTTGTTGCTGAAAGTTATGATGGAATTACATCGTTTGGCATTAATGTTGAGACATTAACCTGCAAATGAACTTAAATCCTGATCGGTGCATCAAACATTCTTGAAACCAGAGGTTGTCTCTTGAGTTTTAAAAAAATAAGGAATACAGCTCTAACGAAACTTTCCTGCGGAGGGCTAATAGCGATAACCAACCGTAGGAATTATCACTGCCTATTGAAATGAATACAACATATGCTGACGAGGACAAGCTATATCGCTTTATTAGCTATAAACAACTTCTTGATATTATCGTTAATGGTCGATTCACGTTTGTTAAATACAAACTATTTGATGATCCATGGGAAGGATTCTTTCATAAAGCATTCTTCAAAATTGATGAATTTAATTCCTACAATGTTCTTGGTGAAAATCGCCCTTTCATAATGTGTTTTACAGAAAGAAAAGATTCGGATGCAATGTGGCGTATATATTCCCAGCAATCTTCAGGAGTCCAAATATCAACAACTGTATCGAAACTTAAAAGGCTTGTTAGTGACGTTACAGGGTTTGATTGTTATTTACGAAATGTAATTTATGATGATGAGATAATGAACGAGGACTTTTTCATAAAGAACTATCCGACCTCAAGTATGAAAGAAAAAATTGTAAAGTGTCTTTTTCATAAGCGTAAAGCCTTTGATCACGAACAAGAGGCAAGACTGGTGCTGTACTCTCAATCAGATCGTGATGAAGATATATATCATGTTTATGCTGATCCAAATGAGATTATCGAGAAGATATTCTTAGATCCTCGCATAGACAAGAAGGCAGAAGACCTTCATATTATGGCTCTTTCACGTCTTGGATTTAAAAATGTTGTTGCAAAATCACCATTGTATAATTTTAGAAGAATTTGGTACAAAATTGGAGAAAGGCTATAGGGTCAGCCCTTGACCTGTGACTTTTTGATGCAGGGCTGTTAAGATAAGGAAGTGAGAATACCCTGCCGAAAGACTGCAGGGCATCAAGAACGCCGGTCAGAAAGGGGGCAAAGAGATGCTTTCTTCTGGTGAGAGGATATATTCGATATGTAAGGAAAATTCTTGATTTTATCTCATGCGCTCGCTTAGTGATGTCAGAGGCATATTATGCGCTCGCTGTGCATATTCATCTTGAGCAATGCGGTATAATTAAGGGATGCTTGAACAGCATCAGTTTCCCGGAGATCCATGCATGGGATACAGGTTTGAAGTCAACAAAAACAAAAAGATTATCTTCCTATACCGCTTCGGGAAGATTGACAAAAATGAACTTAGAGAGTCTGTACGTGAGATTTTTTCGACCTGCAAGTCAAACAATATCCGGAAAATACTCAACGATCTCACAGAGGTTGATGCCACTGGCATAACCCCGGATGACCTGTATGAACATGGGAAGTTTATAGCGAGGCACCTGAAAAACAAGAATTTCAGACTTGCCATAATAGCCCCTTCTGATCTCACCTATGGTCTGGCAAGGATGTTTGAGGTCTTTGCAAACCTGGATGGGATAATGGTATTCAGGAGCAGGGATGAGGCCCTCTCCTGGCTCAGTGTGCCAAGTTGACTCAATCCAGTTCAGCCCTCCGGCCTGAACTGGTTCAGGTGGCAGATGGCGAGGGCAAGGGCATCGGCACTGTCTGGCGGCGGCAGTTCCCCCAGTGAGAGGATCATCCTGACCATTTCCTGAACCTGCCTCTTCTCCGCCTTCCCGTATCCGACAACCGCCTTCTTCACCTCATTGGGGCTGTACTCCCCATAGGGGATACCTGCCTCGGCTATACAGAGAAGGGCCACACCCCTTGCCTGACCGAGGCTCAGGGCGGACTTCACACTCCTTGCAAAGAAGACCTTCTCCACAGCCGCCTCGTCGGGCCTGTTCCTGTGCAGCATCTCAAGAAGGGTTTCATGAAGGAGCCTGAGCCTGTCGTGAAGTTTATCCCTGGCCGGAAGCACGATGGTCCCGTAATCAACACACCGGAGAGTTCCCCCTGCTGCATGCTCCACTATCCCGTAGCCGCAGGCAAGGCTTCCGGGATCAATCCCGACAACCCGCATCAGCCTTCCCGGCCTGGTGGCATCCGCCTATGCACCATGGTGTCCCGGCAGTTCAAAGAGAAACCCCTCCACCAGTTCACAGAGCATATGGCCGAGCATTATGTGTATCTCCTGTATCCTCGGCGTCTCCTCCGAGGGGACCACAAAGGGGAAGTCAGCCTTTTCCGCAAACTTCTCACCCCTGCTTCCGGTGAAAGCGATCCTCTTCATCCCCTTCCTCCTCGCTATGTCCATCGCCTTCAGTACATTCCTTGACCCTCCGCTCGTACTGATGGCAAGGACCACGTCACCTTCATTGCCGAGGCTTCTCAACTGTCGTGAGAAGATGTCCGAATAGTTGTAGTCATTGGCAATGGAAGTGATTACCGCCATGTCCGTGGTAAGGGCTATGGCAGGCAGTCCGGGCCTTTCACGCTTGAAGCGGTTAACGAACTCTGCAGCAATATGGGAGGCATCCGTAGCAGAGCCGCCGTTTCCGAAGAGGAGGAGTTTGCCTCCGTCATTGAAGGTCTCCGCTATCAGCCTGGCAGCATCTATGATGAGGCCTTCATTCTCCCGGAAGAACCGTTCCTTGAGACTCACCGATTCCCTGACGGACCGCCTGATGATATCCTTTATCAGGGAAGGCTTCATCCCTTCTCCCCTTCCCCTGCCGGGGTAACAGCCGGCCCTGCCTGTGAGATCAGACCATCACCCTGAGCCCTGGAGACCTCCTGATTGAGGGCAGAAGTATCAGGCAGTCTTGGAGGGGCCTTCTTCCCGCAGCCTGTGAAGACCGAAAGAACGGCAAGAAGACCGAGGGCCAGGATCCCTCTCAGCAGGAGGAGCCGCATCAGAGCAATGCCTCCATCTCCTCAATCTGCCTTCTAACCTCCTCCGGTGCGGTCCCTCCGAGGGAGTTTCTTCTTCTGACAGAGTCCTCTATGGAAAGCATCTCCATGAGGTCTTCATCAAAGAGTTCAGAGAACTCCCGGAGTTCCTGGATGGTCAATTCATAGAGTTCTCTTTCAGATTCGATCGCATACCGGACGACCCTCCCCGTGACCTCATGGGCATCCCTGAAGGGCATCCCCTTCCCCACGAGATACTCTGCTATATCCGTTGCAAGGATATAGCCTCCAAGGAGGGCCTTTCTCATCCGGTCCTTTCTGAACCGGGCCTTCGTGATGAGGGGTTTCAGGACCTGGAGGACCGCCTTCACCGTATCCACTGTATCAAAGAGGGGGATCTTGTCTTCCTGCATGTCCCGGTTGTAGGCAAGGGGGAGCCCCTTCATCAGGGTAAGGATTGAGACCAGGTTTCCATAGACCCGGCCCGTCTTCCCCCTTATCAGTTCTGCAACATCGGGGTTCTTTTTCTGGGGCATTATGCTGGAGCCGGTGGTGTATGCGTCAGGCAACTGGAGAAAGGAGAACTCCTCTGTCGACCAGAGAACGAACTCCTCGGCCATCCTGCTTGCATGCATCATGAAAAGGGCGGATGCTGAAATGAACTCCACCACAAAATCCCTGTCCGATACGGCATCCATGCTGTTTTCAGCAATCCGGTCGAACCTGAGGACTTTCGCAAGATACTCCCGGTCGGTCCTGAGCGTCGTTCCTGCAAGGGCACAGGCGCCGAGGGGGAGTGTATTTATCCTCTTCAATGCGTCCTCATATCTCTCCCTGTCGCGGAGAAACATCCCGGCATAGGCTGTCAGATGATGGGCGAGGCTGACCGGCTGGGCCCTCTGAAGGTGGGTATATCCCGGCATGATTGTATCGAGGTGGCCCTTTGCCAGCCTGAGGAGGCCTCGGAGCAGCCCGGAAAGGGCCTTTATTATCCCCTTTGTCTCATCCCTGAGAAAGAGCCTGAGGTCAAGGGCGATCTGGTCGTTTCTTGACCGGGCCGTATGGAGCTTCCCCCCTGCAGGACCTATCCTCTCAATGAGGGATGCCTCTATGTTCATGTGGACATCCTCCAGTTCCAGTCTCCACCGGAACCTCCCCGCCCGGATGTCCGACTCTATCTCCTGGAGTCCCTTCACTATGAGACCGGCATCTGCCCGGCTTATCAGTCCTGTCCGGGCAAGCATCCTTACATGGGCGATGCTCCCCTTAATGT
>WFTX01000078.1 GCA_015485235.1 Nitrospirota bacterium
GATCAGGAGAGTATACATGCTTTAATTATACCAGAAAAACAACATAAACATACCCCTTATTAGCAGCATTTATAAACCATCCCGTATCTTATGTAATGACAATGTACAGCCTTGCCACATCATAAAAATAATAAAGCCCAGTCAGAATCAGAACCATGCCCCCAAGTCTCTCAACCAGAGGGACATATTTTCTGAACCGCTCCATTTTCTTGAATACCCCGACAGAGACACCGGCCGCAATCAGAGGTAGCCCCCTTCCAAGGGAGAAGAAGAGCATCAAAATGGCTGAATACCAGACATGCCCGGTGGCCGCCGCTATTGTAAGCATGCTCAGCACTACGGGCACACAGAAGGGACAGAAGGACATTGAGAAGGGAAAACCGAGGAAAAAGGCGCTGACCATGCCGCCCGCCCTCCTCATCTTTATCTCAAACCCTATGGTCCTGAACTTCAGGAAGTTCAACCATCTGAGGCCCAAAAGGATGAGGACAATGCCTATCACGAACTCCCACCTCGGCCCGAAGACGGCGCTTACCCCATTGCCGAGGAGAGCAAAGAGCACTCCAAGGAGGACATCGGCAACAGTCATGCCAAGGACGAAGGCGATGGTCTTGCCCAGCGCCCTTGTAGTGGTACCTGTATCCGGCGCACCAGCAAGATAGCCTACCAGTACTGGAACCACTGTCAGGGACCTGGGATTGAAGGCCATGGCAAGCCCGATCAGAAAGACGATCCCGAAGCCGATGAAAGAGACTTGTGAAAGTATCTGAAGATTTTCAGGTTCAAACATTCATTCCATCCATTCTATTGCCACTTACGAAGTGTCAGTGACACTTCGTAAGTGGCAGTGGGCAGTTTACAGGGGTTTTCCGAGCCCTGCATTCTTGAGCGTCTCGATATCAACGCCACGGCCGGAACAACAGTCAGCCTGTTTCCCGTCGATCACTACAGCAGGCAATGAACGGATACCCAGTGTCCTGGCCCTTTCAGCATTCTCGGGCCTGTTCATGTCCAGGACTGTGATTTCACAGGACGGACAGGCTTCCTTCCTGACCTCTTCTACGGTCTCATTACAGACAGGACAGCCTGCAACAAAGACCTCTATCTTCCTCTTTTTCGCCACTTTCAACACCTCCTTTCCTGGGGTCTTGTTTATAGCATACACCCTGTACCATAGTACCGAGTCAAGCAAAAAATACAGGGAGGGAAATTTACCTTACAGTTACATAAATTCCCACTTAAAGGCAGGGGCCTCATGTTTATGCAACGTTAAGGTTTACTCACCTATCCAGAGCCTCGAGTATGGGACAGTCTGAGACCGGCCCACTGCCGGGACAGATCTCAGAGAGTTTCAGGAGTGCCTTTCTGATACGCCTCAATGCCTTGATCTTCTCGTCTATATCTGCAATCTTTTCATCGGCAATCTTCTTTACAACAGAACAGGATCGTGTTTTATCCGTCCTCAGGGAGAGAAGCTCATATATCTCCCTCAGAGAGAAGCCCAGATCCTGGGCGTGTTTTATGAACCTTATCCGTTTTACCGTATCAGGTGGCCAGAGACGGTAGCCCGAGGATTTTCGCGGCACCTTTGGAAGAAGCCCCCTTCGTTCGTAATAGCGCACAGTCTCCACATTCACCCCTGCCTCTCTTGCTAGACGGCCTGTTGTGAGGTAACTCATAACAACACCTCCTTTCTCGTATCCTTTACTTTTTTAAGATTCTGTTAAGCTCTGCCCTGTGCCCATTGTACTTACTGAATAATCTTCTACTTATCCTCTCAGAGCCCTCTGTGATCTCTGTGGTTCCATATCTTTTGCAAATTAAAGCTATCTTAACTTCCTCCAGAAGGAAAGCCGGCTGATCAACAGAAAGAACACGCCAGCCCCTGCAAGGAGAAGCCAGATTTCCCAGGACATGCTCTGAACCCTGTCGCCCATCACCACCATCAAGAAAGTAAGTGGAAGAATCCCTATGGCTGTTGTCCATCCAAAGGTCCATGGAGATATCTTCGAAAGTCCTGCCAGGTAATTAATCAGGTTGAAGGAGATGACCGGGATCAGCCTGCTGACAAGAATCGCCGTACCGCCATGCCGGGCTATCCAGTCCTCCACTTTTTCACGATTCTTTTCTTTAAGTCTCCGGTGGACATAGGGTTGACCCAGTTTCCGGGCAAGCCCGAAGGCAAGAAAGGCACCGAGCATTGCACCGGTCCAGGTTATCACCGTCCCCCAGATTACACCGTATATGACACCGTTGGCAATCGCAACAAACTCCGCAGGAAAGGGAATAAAGGAATGGATCACCATTATCCCGATGGAAACAGCAACCCCCCAGCCACCGGAAGCCTTTATGAACTCCTCCAGTCTTGCAAGAGGGATATGGGGCCACCATGCACACCAGGAGGCGTTTCTGATCAGACCACAGACCAGGACCGTGCCAAGCAGGTATGCTGAAAGTATGGCAAAAACAGTAACCACCATGGCTGAGAAAAACACAGAAACTCTCCCGCGGACAGGCATCAGACCTCCATACACAGCATACTTCGTTTTCAGTATAGCACTCACTGACTGCATTATAATACCTGTACCATGGTACGGAGTCAAGCGCTTCCTCCCACAACCGCTGAATACTTCTTCATATTATCTTCATATACTTCTGGTAGCATGGTGAATATATACAAGAAAGGAGAACCTGAAAATGAATGCAATAAAGCGGAGAGACTTCCTTAAGACTGCCACACTGACAGGCATAGCGGTGATGGCATCAGGGCCATACAGTTCCCTTGCCGAGGCGTTCCTGAAAGACCGGAAAACCGAAATCACCCTGAGGGCTGCTGTTACAGAGTTTGACCCCGGGACTGGGCGGTCATTCAAGGCATGGACCTATAACGGGAGTGTACCTGGTCCTGAGATCAGGATAAGGGAAGGGGATACGCTCAGGGTCAGACTGGTCAATAACCTCCCTGATGGAACGACCATCCACTGGCACGGACTTCCTGTTCCGAACCGAATGGACGGTGTTCCCTATGTGACCCAGAAACCGGTAAAAAAAGGTGATGACTTTCTTTACGAGTTCCGGGCAACTCCTCCTGGGACATACATATACCACTCCCATGAAGGATATCAGCTTGACCAGGGGCTTTATGGAGTTATTGTGGTAGAGCCCAAAAGGGAAGAACGGGGTTATGACAGGGAGTACACAATCACCCTTGAGGACTGGGCATCAGTGGACGGAGCCGGGCCTGAGGCATCAAGACAGGGAAGGATAATGCCTCAAACGGGAATGATGGGTATGGGACGTGGAAGATCGGCTGGCGGACCTCTTCGAGAACCCCTTTATGACCTCTATCTGATTAATGGAAAGGTCTTTCAGTCCCAGAAACCCTTTACAATCAAAAAGGGCGAACGGGTCAGATTCAGGA
>WFTX01000079.1 GCA_015485235.1 Nitrospirota bacterium
CTTTGAGGTCACTCCAACATACGATCAGACATTTTAGTTATAATATACTGATGTCAGAACGGAAGATCCCATATAACGGCTATCACAGAAGGACCTGCCTTCTTTTGTTTTTTCCTCTCGCCTTGCTGTTCTTGTTGATTTCAGCCAAGGCACACGCCCTTAATGTAAAGGAATACCGGCTCGAAAACGGCCTGAAGGTCCTGATTGCAGAGGACCACAAGGCCCCGGTTGCAACCTTTCAGGTCTGGTACAGGGTTGGGGCACGGAACGAGCATTCCGGCAAAACGGGCATCAGCCACCTCCTTGAACACATGATGTTCAAGGGAACAAAGAAGCACGGCTCCAAGGTATTCTCCCGCCTCATCCAGAAAAACGGCGGGATCGACAATGCTTACACAACCCGGGATTTCACCATGTACTTCGAGACCCTCTCGTCAGACCGGATCGGGCTCGCCATCGAATTAGAGGCTGACCGGATGCAGAACCTGCTCCTGAAACCGGATGATGTCAAATACGAGCGGAGTGTGGTGATGGAGGAGAGAAGGCTCCGTTACGAAGATGATCCCCAGAATTCCCTCTATGAAGAGGTTGTTGCCGCAGCCTTCAAGGTCCATCCATACCATCATCCAGTGATAGGCTGGATGTCGGATTTGCGTTCAATAGAGCAGGAGGATCTTCTGGAGCACTACAGGAGATACTATGCCCCTGACAACGCCTTTATCGTGGTTGTGGGTGACGTAAAGCCTGATGAGATCATGGAGAAGGTTCGCCTCAATTTCGGATCAATCCCCGCCGGTCCCGGGGCTGAGGAGGTCTCCTCTGAAGAGCCTCCCCAGAGGGGTGAAAGGAGGATAATCCTCAGGCGGGAAGCAAAGCTGCCCTATATCATGATAGGGTATCATACACCACTGTTCCCTGACAGGGATGCCGCCGCCCTTGAGGTCCTGAGCACAATTCTGTCAGGGAAAAGCGGGAGGC
The DNA here is from genome assembly GCA_015485235.1 of Nitrospirota bacterium. Lineage (GTDB taxonomy): Bacteria > Nitrospirota > Thermodesulfovibrionia > Thermodesulfovibrionales > JdFR-85 > WFTX01. Next base: position 979 of record WFTX01000079.1, read on the forward strand.
TTTACAGGAATCTGGTGCGTGGAAAAGAGGTCGCCCTCAATGCCTTTGCCTCCTATGACAGTGTGCGGATTGACCCCTTTCTCTTCTTCCTTGGCGGAACACCAAGGCCCGGGGTGGACACTTCGGTGCTGGAGAACGCCCTTTATGAAGAGATAGGGAGACTGGCCAAAGAACCGCCGTCCGGGAAGGAGATGGAGAAGGCCCGAAATCAGGTCGAGGCATCCTTCATAATGGGGCAGGACTCCATTTACATGATGGGACAGATGATTGGAAGCTTTGAACTCATCGGGTCATGGAAGCTTATGGAAAAATATCTTGACCTCATAAGGAGCATAACACCCGAAGATATACAGAGGGTGGCAAAGAAGTATTTCACTGAAGAGAACAGGACGGTCGGGATACTCATCCCGAAACAGGGTTGATAGCGTTAATAAAAAAGCGAGAAATGCGAGAGGCGTAGAATGCGAGAAACGGGTTTGTTGAGTTTATTGCGTTTATCGGGTGATATGCAATGAAGGTGGAGTGAGAGAAGGGGTTAAGGTTATGCGAGTAAGGAGATAGATTAACAACGGAGGAAACGAGAAGAACGTAATGGACATGTCTGACAAGACAGAGGAATTGAGATGAAAAACCCTTTCATGAAATACATGCTGGTTCTGCTTATTCTGGCTCTTTTCCTGCCGGTCAAGGCCTGGCCGATAGAAGCCACGAGAAAGGTGCTGCCAAATGGCCTGATACTCCTCTTTTCAGAAAGGCAGAACCTCCCCATAATAAAGGCCACACTGCTTGTCAAGGCATCCCCCCTGAATGAGCCTCCTGAGAAGGCAGGGCTTGCAAGCCTGACGGCTGATCTCCTGATGGAAGGCACCACCACGAGAACATCCGAGGAGATAAGCGAGGAGATAGAGTTTATCGGTGCCGGGCTTGACATCTCCACTGATTACGACTATACAGATTTATCCCTTTCTGTACTGAAGAAGGATGCAGAAAAGGGTTTTGAAATCATGACAGACATTCTTCTGAACCCCATCTTTTCTGAAAAGGAGATTCAGAGGAAGAAAACGCTGATAAAAGGTTATCTTAAGCAGCAGGAGGAAGAACCAGGATTCATTGCCTCAAAGGCCTTCAGAAAGGCCGTATACGGTTCCCATCCCTACGGGAGGATAGTGGAGGGCTCTCCAGAGACGATTGAGAGAATAACAAGAGATGACATCGTCACCTTCCACCGGCGATATTACCGGCCGAACAATGCAATACTTGCCGTGACTGGCGACATAACAGAGGCTGAACTGATGAAACTGGTAGAGAAATACCTGGGAGAATGGCAGTCGGCTGATATACCCGGACGAAAACTTCCCGAACCCCGATTAAATGAGAAACCATTAACTATCACCATTCAGAAGGAACTCACCCAGGCAAATATCATCCTTGGCCATCTCGGTGTCAGAAGATCGAATCCTGACTACTACGCCCTTTCTGTCATGAATTACATCCTGGGAGGCGGTGGTTTTGCCTCCCGTCTAATGACACGAATAAGGGACGATCTCGGTCTGGCCTATGATGTGCACAGTTTCTTCTCCTCAGATCTTGAACCGGGCATCTTCAAGGCAGGTGTTCAGACCAAGAACGAGTCAGCCAGGACTGTCATTGACCTCATCATCAAGGAGATGCGTAAGATACAGAACGAACCGGTCTCGGAAGAGGAACTCAGGGACGCAAAGTCCTATCTGACCGGGAGTTTTCCCCGAAGGCTCGACACAATGGGAAAGGTGGCACGTTTCCTGGCCCTTACAGAATTCTACGGCCTGGGAATTGATTATGACAGGAAATATATGAATTACATCAACAGTGTCACCATCAGGGATGTCCAGAGAGTAGCCCGGAAGTATCTTCATCCGGAAAGCCCTGTCCTGGTAGTAGTGGGTGAGATCGCAAAGACGGGAATCAATAATGGGAAGGGAAAATAGCCGGGAAAAGAAGTTCTACCCTGACTACCTTGCCGAGGTCACGGTTGTAATATTTCTCACCCTTGAAGTGGTCACCCTGCTGGCCCTTGCCTTTCCACAACAGATGGGAAGGATGATAAACTTCACTGCTCCTTACCAGCCCCTGCCTGAATGGTACTTCTACTGGCTCTATCAGCTTGTCCGGTATTTCCCGGGAAAGTGGATGTTCGTGGGGACAGTACTGGTACCCCTCCTTTCACTCCTCCTGCTCTTTTTTCTCCCCTGGCTGGAGAAGGGCAGATGGGGAAGGCTGAAGGTACTCGCAGTCTTTTCCCTTCTCGTCCTGGGCTTCATCGTCTTCACCCTCATCCCCTTTCTGGCAAATTGACCGGCAGAGGGGAAAGCTCTGTGGAATTTTGAATATGCATATCAAGCGCTAACCCCGTGGTCTTGCTCGATACGAGTCCGTTTCGGACTTGCCCGTATCGTGGCCACGGGGTTCTTCATAGCTACCCATATTCTGAAGAAAAACCATAAACCACGAAGGTCACGAAGGACACAGAGAAACAGTATTTGCGGGAAGCAGTCTTCAATGAAACAGCCTCATGTAGAGCCTGCTCAGGATGGGACTGGAGTGGATGAAAAGTTTCTTCCTGAAGGACGAAGGTCCGATGTTTCCAATAACTATCCGCTTGAGCCGTGACAGATCACCGGCCGTACTGTTAGTCCCCTTCTCTGTAGTAAAAAGCGCCCCATACCCGGTTTCAGTGGCGATCCGGACTGACTCTTCATCATAATCCCCCCAGGGCCAGCAGAGCGCCTTGCAGTCCGTACCGAGCATTGTCTCTATCATGTCTTTTGAGGTCCTAAGCTCTGTCTTCAGGTATTCAGCCCTCGTGAGGCCCAACTCATCGTCAGCCCACCTGTGGTGATTATGGGTATGAGAACCGATCTCAATCAGACCACTGGAGTGCATCTCCCTGATCTCGGACCACGAAATGATCAGGTCGTCTGTTTTTCCCTCTCTTACCCCTTCCATACACTCCCGGTGCCTTGGGAGAACAACAGGATTCTTTCTGAGTTCGATCTCCGGGATCCAGGATGTCACAACAAAAATGACCGCCTTCATTGAATACCTTTTGAGAACGGGAAATGCATAAAACCAGTTGTCGAGCCAGCCGTCATCAAAGGTTAGCATTACAGGCTTACCGGCAGGCATGGAGCCTCCACCAAGCAGTTCTATAAGTTCCTGAACACCAACGGTCCTGTAGCCTTTCTCAGAGAGATATCTGATCTGTTTTTCAAAGAGATCAGGCCTTACATTTAGGGCATTCCCTTCAGGGTTCACATGGTGATACATCAGGATGGGTATGGCAGGCATGGGAGACTCAGTCCTCTTCGATCCCGGTTATGAGAACAGTCTTCATCCTGGAAGTGCTTCCCCCCACCAGCTCAATCTGCCTCTTTTTCAGACCGAAGTATTTTGAAAGTATTTCTATCAATTGCCTGTTCGCCCTTCCCTCAACCGGAGGGGAAGTCAGCTTCACCTTCAGGGCGTCACCATGGAGTCCCACCACCTCAGTCCTTGAAGCCCTCGGCTCCACCTTCACATCAATAATTATCCCCCCCCTGCCTGTTCTGTGGGGGATCTCGCTGAGTTCAATTTTTTTCATTCTTTTATCTAACTTACAGCTGTATAAATTTTTATTCTCCAGAGGCAGGGGGGCATACACTCACGGGGCCTTCCGGCAAGACACTACCGCGCCGTGCATTGCCTATAAGCCGTCCTTCCCTGAACCTCATTTCCAGTGAGCTGCTCATCGATGTCTCGAAGAAACAAGCGGAAATGCCGATAATCCCCTTGCGTTGGAAGGTCCGTGAGGGCATGGCCCCCCTGCCTCCCTATGCAACATTGAGATTCACTCCGTGTCCTTCGAGCCCTTCGTGGTTTATTTTCTTTGGCTTTGTTACAGATAGTCCTCGATATTCCGTTTCAGCCACTTCCCGTCCCACCAGTATATCGGTGAAACCTCAACACCGTTTACAATTATGCCGAAGTGGAGATGATCCCCTCCTGCAAGACCGGTTGAGCCGGTCCTTGCTATGATATCTCCCTTTTTTACTTTGTCTCCTTCCTTTACAAGGAATTCGGAAAGGTGGCCGTAAAGGCTCATAAGCCCCAGGCCATGATCTATAATCACAGCGTTTCCATAGATACCAAGCTCACCGGAGAATATGACAACCCCGCTGTTGGCTGCCTCCACCCTGGCATGACTTACTGAAGCAAGATCATATCCGAGGTGAACACTCCTGCTGACAGAACGGCCGTCATAGATATATTCCCTCCTGTCTCCATAGCCCGCCATGACCTTGCTGTTTCTGAGCTGGAGAAACCGGCCTGCCCACAACTTTTCCCCCACGGAATCAGCAGATATCTCCCTGAGTCTTTCGGCATCCCGGAGTCTCCATTTTTCATTCACCTCGACAAAGGCGGTTATCAGGTCACCTTTCGGGTCCATGTTCTTCAGCGGGACGATCACCCTTCTCAGGAAGTCATCGGTTATCCTTATCCTGGATGACCGGAACCTTCCTCTTTTAACCACAGTAGGGAGGGTCCTGATAACCCTGTTGCCTGCTTTATCCTCAGCAACCGCATAGTAGGCGGCTTTCAGCGGGACATCAAAGGGAGCAGGGATCATCACTATATATTCCAGTTTCCTCTCCTCCCGGTCCTCACCTGCAGGATAACCCCTGAAAACGGTCTTGTCCAGTTTCACATAAACACTGTCAGCCCCCGAAGCCTTGAGAAGTACCAGTCCAGCCATTCCCTGGGAAAGGGATGAGGGAGCCCTGATAAGACCGAGTTTTGGCGGCACCGTATCAATTATCACATCCACCGACGCCTCAGCTTTTCTGAACCACCCGCCTTCGGCCTTTATTATGATCTTTGCCTCTCCCTCATTGAAACCCAGGTCCTTTGGCTTGACTGTTAATGAATAGGTCTTTTCCTGAACATCCTGGGGTTCCTTCAACAGGGAGACCACCTTGATCCCCTGAGAAAGCAACACTTCAACGTTTCGGGCATTACTGACGGAAAATGAGATTTCCTTCTCAGCCGGGAGCATCCTGAAGCCCTCCACACCCACGATTTCAGGTGATGGGACTATGAAGATCTGATACACAACATAGGAGAAAAGCAGTAATAGAAAAGGCACTAAAATGATAATCAATATATTCCTGAATCTTCCCGATCTTTTCTTCTCATAACCAAAACCGTTCAATCTGACCTCCTTACAGTGATAATAAAACCATGATGGTGATTATAACTGAACCGGCCTTGCATGATAAAGTGAGGCACAGAGGTATTGGTGTATTGGTGTATTGGTTATTGGTTATTGGTATATTGGTTACTGGTTATTTGGTTATGGTCCTTTCCCTGCCCGCTATACGCTATACGCTACATGCTTTCTTGACCTTTGCCTTGATCTCAGCCTTGACCTCTTCTTTTCAGATCAAGCAACCTCGCAGGATTCTCCGAGACCATCCTGATCAGGTCATCCCTGTCAAACCCGAGGCTCTCGAGATATTCAACTGACTCTGTAACAGAAAAGGCCCCTCCCATCAGTCTCCCGGCCCCGGACTTTACAGCCCCCCTTATCAGACCGCTTTCTTTCACCGTATCGGAGACGATTATAATCCTCTCCAGTCCCTTCACCCTGAAAATCATCCTCAGGGTTGCCGGATGGAGATGCCAGGGATCACCTATGACCTCGATATATGCTTCAGGATGGAGAAGGCCGAATCCGGCAAGTCCCGGTGCACGGTGGTGAAAGGGTCCCATGGCATTGAATATATGGGTGATACCCCGTGCCCCTGCCCTGAAACCGTTCTCAGCCTCCTCAAAGGAGGCATCGGAATGCCCCATCATCACCACAATACCCATCGTGGACGCAGCCTCTATCACACCAAGCCCTCCCTCGATCTCAGGGGCAACGGTCATGATCCTGACCAGATCCTCATACCCTTCTGTCAGTTTATAAAGCACCTCCGGGCTTCCTCTCTGGAAAAAATTCCGGTCAAGGGCACCCGCCCTTTCAGGGCTCAGGAAGGGGCCCTCGAGATGAACGCCGAGTATCCGGCTCATTCCAGCCTCTTCCCTTCCCTGGAGAGCCATCGCCTCTCCTATGGCCTCCATATCCGCCCGCATCTCCTCCAGCGGCCCCGGATAAACAGAAAGAACTATCCCCTGGACTCCCCTTTCTCCATGCATTCTTGCTACCTCAAGGATATCCTCCGGAGAAGAAGCCCTTGTGTCGTAACCGCCGATACCGTGGGTATGGATGTCATAAATCTTCATCAGCCAAGCCTCACAGGAAGCCTTCCGGAAAGAGGCTGGCCCTCAAAGAGTGCCTTCATCGTGGCCGTGACCGCGGAAACAGATGCCTCGTAAGCAGCAACCCTGACTGATGCCTCCCTGAATTTTCCGAGCAGGTAGGGACTTCCGAAGGAGATAAGGACTACCTTTCCCGACCTCCTGATCAACCTTTTTATCTCCACAACAGTCTCCTCTTCCACCCCTGAAAGCCCTCTCCAGGCCCTGACATCTGAAAATACTGCAATAACCAGCCTCCCCTCTGCCGAACCTGATTCATTCAGCGAAATCACCCTTTCAAACCATAACCCGAGGCCTTTCAGTATCTCCCCATCAACCTCACCGGCATACACACAGGTCTCAGGACGACCGTCTGAGAAGAAGGCCAGCGGATTCCCTGAAACAAGCGTGATTGATCTCTCATAAAGCTGTTCCGCCAGTCTCCTGTTTTCACTGAAATCAGGGGCTCCGGAACTTTCTGAAAGGAGACGGGCCTTTACTTCCTTAATCCTCTCAAGGCTCTCCACTAACCCCTCCTCATTAATCAACCCATCATCTATCCCCCTCTCCAGTTCTTCAACCGCTGTGTACGGATCCGGGGGGTGGAGGACCAGATCCATCCCTGCAGCAACGGAGAGCGCCACAGTGCTCCCATATCC
>WFTX01000080.1 GCA_015485235.1 Nitrospirota bacterium
CGATTCATTGCAGTAATAGCTGGCGAAGGCGTCTCATAACCCCATTTAATGCAATGATGATTAAATTACAAAAAAGGATGATTATCAACCTGATGGGTGATAGACTGGCAGTTGGTGTATGGATAAAGCGGTATTGCTAAAATGGGGATTACTCCCCGCCTTCACCAGCCCCATAGTCTGATATTCAGATATCATTAGTAGTAGAATCGCTCAATTTGGGTTCAGGATAAGCAGTAGCGGAGGACTTAACCCGGGGTGGTATCCTGACTCAGGGAATGTCACCTTACGCAAGGGTATCGCTGGAGAGGCTTTCGGGCACAACTCCCCGCTACTTTCGAGCGATTTTATGCAACTGTAAGATTTATATTGTTGGTTGACCAATAACCAATACACCAATAACCAATGTATAAAGACACCATAGAAGGAAGCCTTCATATTGTCGGCGGTGACTTCAGCAGGGCCGGAGAGGCATCGACCGAACTGAAGAGGATCCTCCATGAGAAGGGAATAGATGATGCCCTTGTCAGAAGGGCGGCGATTGCCACATTCGAGGCGGAGATGAACATTATCATCTATGCAACGGCGGGTATCCTCCGGTACACTATCACTCCAGAAGAGATCAGGGTGATAGCCGAGGACATGGGCCCCGGGATCGAGGATATAGAGCTTGCCATGCAGGAGGGATACTCCACCGCTCCAGACTGGGTAAGGGAGATGGGGTGGGGTGCAGGGATGGGGCTTCCGAACATGAAGAAGAATTCCGATATCTTCAGGATAGACTCTACTGTTGGTGAGGGGACCACGGTAGAGATGATAATCAGGATAAAAGGAAAGGAGCAGAGTCGTGAAGATTGAAGAGATCCGGAGATCCCTGGGGCTTGAAGAGATAACCCGGCTGGGTGATGATGAGCGGGAGGTCTCCGGAGGTTATGCAAGTGACCTCCTGAGCGATGTGATGGCCAACGCCGGAGAGGGAGACCTCTGGATTACCCTTCAAACCCATCTGAACATCGTTGCCGTTGCTTCAATGAAGAAGGTGGCCGGCGTGGTGATAGTGAACGGACGGAGGCCTGATGAAGAAACGGTCCTGAAGGCGGAGGCCGAAGGGATACCTCTGTTTCTTACTGGCATGACGGCCTATGAGACTGCCGGAAGGCTCTACCAGTTGCTGAATGCTTGACCGGTTCAGGGCAGATCTCCATATTCATACCTGTCTATCTCCCTGTGCATCCCTGGACATGACCCCTGCACGGATCATTGAGAGGGCCGAAGAGGCGGGGCTGGATATAATAGCCATCACAGACCATAACTCCGCTGAAAATACCGGTCCGGCGGTAAGGCTTGCCAGGGAGAGGGGGATACTGGTTATCCCCGGGATGGAAGTGACCACTTCAGAGGAGGTTCACATACTTGCGCTCTTTCCCTCAGAGGAGCCTCTTCATGAATTGCAGGCCATGGTATATCACGGACTGCCCGAGAGGGAGGGCGGGGTTCCGGAATTTGAACAGGTGATCGTGAACGAGTTTGAAGAAGTGGAAGGATTCAACAGGAAGAACCTGATAGCTGCGACCACCCTCACCCTTGATGATGCAGTGAGGGAGATAGGGAGGCTTGGAGGTCTTGCAATCGCCTCTCATATGGACAGGGAGGTCTTCGGGATCATCTCCCAGATGGGTTTCATACCGGAAGGTACTGCCTTTGATGCCCTTGAACTCTCCCCCTCTTCAGACCTTCAAAGGGCAAGGAGTATTTTCAGTGAATACACTCAATTCCCCTGGGTCAGGTCATCCGATGCCCATCATCTGACTGATATCGGGAGGCGGTGGACGGACTTTTATATCCAGGAGCCTTCCTTCGAGGAGATCAGGATGGCCCTCAGGGGTGAAGGAGAAAGAGAACTCAGGATTATGTGAACTGTAAAGTAAACTATGGACGACATTTCATTGCATATACTCGATATAGCCCAGAACTCCCTTCAGGCTGGGGCCAGAAACCTGGAGATAAGTATAGAAGAGGATGAGGAGAGGGACGAACTGTTTATTACTGTAAAGGACGATGGCAGAGGCATGACTGAAGAGGAGATAGCAATGGTCCTTGACCCGTTCTATACAACGAAGGACAAGAAGACCGGTCTCGGGATTCCTCTGCTGGCCCAGTCTGCCCGGGAGGCCGATGGTGATGTCTCGGTTGAGTCAATGCCGGGGAAGGGGACAGTCATAAGGGCAAGGTTCAGGCTCAGCCATATTGACAGAAAGCCCCTTGGTGACATGGCATCAACAATCAGGGTGATAATAGCCTGTGCCCCAACGGTTGATCTCCTCTTCAGGTATACTTGTGGCGGGAGAGAGTACCGCCTTGATACGGCCATTCTCAGGGATGCCCTGGGAGAGGTTCCCCTTGATTATCCGGAGGTGCTGAGGATGATAATGGATGAGGTTTCTGAGGGGCTGAAGGAATTGAGGAAGGACTGCAGTGAAGGTTGATATAAAAGGTTTTCATGGGGCAAAATAGAAGACGCCTTTTTAAGACGGGAGGTAATTATGGAAAAGGGCCGGGTCCTTGTAATTGATGATGAAGCGATCGTAAGGGTGAGCTGCCAGCGTGTGCTTGAACCTGCCGGGTACGAAGTGGTTTTAACCTCACGGGGAGACGAAGCGATAGAACTCCTTGAGAAGGAGAGGTTTGATCTTGTCCTGACCGATCTCAAGATGCCGGATATGGACGGCCTTGAGGTGCTGAAGGTGATAAAGGAACGATGGCCCGATATCCAGGTTGTGATAATAACCGGTTACGGGACGATCAGCACTGCGGTGCAGGCGATCAAAAAGGGCGCCTATGAGTATATTGAAAAGCCCTTCACCCCTGAAGATATCCTGGATGTTGTGACAAAGGCCCTAAGTGAGGCAGAGGAGTAGGGGACACCTCTTCATGCTTCTTGTCGTTGGTCATTAAGTCATTGGTATATTGGTTATTGGGTTATTCAGCCTTATGGCTGTCATTAGTCATCTGTCATTGCCCAATGCTCATTTTCATCTTCTTTCACCGATTCACCGATAAAGCATTTCACCAGTTTTTTTACTTTTCTCGCATTTCTCGCCTTCCACGTTTTTCGCCTCAACCTGCCTTTATTCCCTCAGTCTTTACCTGTCTCTCATCACGATTTCTGTCGCGGAGAGACCTGTTTTTTTGAAGCATATCCCACCGGTATGATAAAATAAATATTCACCATTTCCAATAATCTGAAAAAGAAACATGAAATACGCAATAGGAATCGATATTGGAGGGACGAATATCCGGGCCGCCCTTGTGGATGAGGAGCTCAGGGTCGTCCGTAAGGAAAAGCGGTCTTCGATGGACGGTCTGAGGGAGAATCTGATTGAGATGACCGATTCTCTTTACGGCCCTGAAGTTGTTGGAGTCGGTGTTGCCGTTGCCGGTCTGGTTGACAGGGAAGAGAGAGTTGTGAAGAAGTCACCCAACCTTGAGCAGGTGGAGGGGCTCGACTTCGGGGGGCTTCCCGGAAGGGCCTTTTCCCTTCCTGTATTTATTGAAAACGATGCAAACGCCCATGCCCTTGGTGAGAGCAAGGCCGGGGCCGGAAGGGATTTCCGGGATTTCATCCTCCTTACCCTCGGGACCGGGATAGGAGGCGGAGTCGTATACAGGGGAAGGCTCCTTGATGTTGCCGCCGAGCTTGGTCATATCACAGTGGAGACGGGAGGGGTGAGTTGTCCCTGTGGAAATTCCGGCTGCCTGGAGTCATATGCCTCCGGAAGGGCGGTAGTGAATGCCGTCGTCTCCGAGATAGAGGCAGGCAGGGAAACCATGCTGAGTGAATGCTGTGACGGCAATCTCTACAGGATCACACCCCTTCATATCTTCGAGTATGCCCTTGAGGGTGACAATCTTGCAAGGGAGGTTCTCAAGAATGCCGGCAGGTACCTGGGAGTCGGGATAGCTTCACTTGTGAACATTTTCAGTCCCCGGGCCGTCCTGATAGGCGGAGGGCTTGCGAATGCCTGGGACATACTTGTGGAGGAGGCTAAGCGTGAGGCAAGGCGGAGGGCCTTTGATGAACTGATAGAAAAGGTGGAGATTATCCCTGCTGAACTGAGTGATGATGCAGGTGTTGTGGGTGCAGCGTCGCTTGTGTTTGACGGGCTCATGAAGCAGTAGTTTAATGAAGAACCCTGCGGGAAGACCGCAGGGTATCTTCGATATGTAAGGAAGGTTTATTTCATTACATTCGCTCGCTATGCATATTCAAATGAAATCATAAGGAGAAACCACGACAGGAATGGGAAAACGGATCAGGAACTTTTCAATAATTGCCCATATAGACCATGGAAAGTCCACTCTTGCAGACAGACTTCTGGAGTTTACAGGTACCCTGAGTGAGAGGGAAATGGAGGAGCAGGTACTTGACACCATGGACCTTGAACGTGAGAGGGGTATAACCATAAAGGCCCATGCAGTGAGGCTCCGCTACCAGTGCAGTGATGGCAACGAATATATACTGAATCTCATAGACACGCCGGGGCATGTGGATTTCTCCTATGAAGTCTCCCGCAGTCTTGCCTCCTGTGAAGGTGCCCTCCTTGTTGTGGATGCCACTCAGGGGGTAGAGGCCCAGACTGTGGCAAATGCCTACCTTGCCGCGGACAACAACCTTGAACTGGTTCCCGTGATCAACAAGATAGACCTGCCTCAGGCAGATCCTGAGAGAGTGAAAGAACAGATCGAGGAGATAATAGGACTGGATGCATCCGAGGCGGTCCTTGCCTCCGCCAAGGAGGGTACTGGTACGGTTGAGATACTCGAGGCCATCGTTCACCGGATCCCCCCGCCTTCAGGGGATGACAGCCGTCCGCTCAAGGCCCTCATATTTGACTCCTGGTTTGACAACTACAGGGGGGTTATTGTCCTGGTCAGGGTCTTTGACGGGGTGGTAAGAAAGGGTATGAGGGTCAGGTTCATGGCTACGGGAAAGGAGTTCGAGGTAGGGGAGGTCGGTGTTTTCATCCCCAGGATGGATCCTGTTGAACGGCTATCCTCCGGAGAGGTAGGCTATATTATTGCCGGTGTGAAGGACGTCCATGATACAAGGGTGGGCGATACCGTGACAGATGCGACCAACCCTGCCGATGCCCCATGCCCGGGATACCGGGAAGTAAAGCCCATGGTCTTCTGCGGTTACTATCCCATCGAGTCGAGCCATTATGAAACACTCAAGGATGCCCTTGAGAAGCTGAGCCTGAATGACGCCTCCTTCAGATATGAGCCTGAGAGTTCAGGAGCGCTCGGGTTCGGCTTCCGTTGCGGGTTTCTGGGACTTCTCCACATGGAGATCATAAAGGAACGGATAGAGCGGGAGTACGGGGTCTCGATCATAAGCACGGCTCCCACAGTGGTTTACAGGGTGACGGACGGAAAAGGTGAAGTCCATCTGGTGGAGAGTCCTTCCAGGATGCCGCCGGGACCGAAGAAGATAGAGGAGCCCTTCATAAGGGCTACGATCTTTGTACCAAAGGAATTTGTGGGGAACATACTCACCCTCTGTCAGAGCAAGAGGGGGGTCCAGAAAGAGTTCAATTATGCCTCCAGTGAGAGGATAATGATAGTCTATGAACTCCCTTTGAGTGAGATTTTGTGGGACTTTTATGATAAACTAAAATCTCTTTCCCGTGGATATGCATCCCTGGACTACGAGTTTGCAGGATACAGGGAGTCGGACCTGGTAAAGCTCGATATCCTGCTTAATGGTGAAGCTGTTGACGCACTGAGCATGATAGTCCACCGCGACAGTGCCTATTACAGGGGCAGGGAGGTCGCCCAGAGGCTCAGGAAGATCATTCCGCGGCAGCTCTTTGAAG
>WFTX01000081.1 GCA_015485235.1 Nitrospirota bacterium
GAAGAACCCTGCGGCAAGACCACGGGGATCGATACGATTAAAAATGCGCTCGCTGTGCATATTCAACCACCTGATATATTAATACCTACATCAGTAAAACCATCAACCCTTATTCAGGAGCACCCTGACATTACTTATGACAGTATTAATATCGTACTTTATACGCCACTATGTAATGTCCCATCGGTTTGGAAAGGTTTGAGGGCAAGGCCCCCTGCATACTTATGCAACATTATTAAGGTTCACTCCCTTACCCCCCTCCCTACACAATCATAGTTGAACCCAATCCTCTTCATCATCTCAGGCTCATAGACATTCCTGAGATCGAGAAAGTTGGGGCTCCTCATCAGTGACTTTATCCTCGCCAGGTCAAGGTTCCTGAACTCGTTCCACTCGGTGACCAGAACCATCGCATCGGCCCCCTTCGCCACTGCATAGGGGTCCTTCCGGTACTTCACCTCGGGAAGCACCTTCTTCATCCAGGGGACGGCCACCGGGTCGTAGGCGGAAACATCAGCCCCCTTCTTGATGAGTTCCTGGATTATATATACCGAGGGCGCTTCCCTTATGTCGTTGGTATTGGGCTTGAAGGAAAGCCCTATGATGCCGATCCGTTTACCCCTGATTGAACCGACCAGCCCCCTTAGTTTCTCAACAGAGATCTTTCTCTGCCTCTCGTTTGCCTCAACAGCCGCCCTCACAACACCCAGGTCAACTCCCTCATTCCGGGCGATATGGAGAAGCGCCCTGGTATCCTTGGGAAAACAGGAGCCTCCGTAACCCGGGCCAGGATGAAGAAACTTGGGCCCTATCCTCCTGTCAAGCCCCATCGCCTTGGCAACGACATGCACATCAGCTCCGACCCTGTCACAGAGGTTGGCTATCTCATTAATGAAGGAGATCTTGGTGGCAAGAAAGGAGTTCGAGGCATATTTTATGAGTTCTGCCGTCTCGATATCGGTTATCACCACAGGAGTCTCTATCAGGTAGAGCGGCCTGTAGAGGTCCTTCAGTATAGCCACCGCCTGGGGGGTCTCTGCCCCTATAACCACCCTGTCCGGTCTCATGAAGTCCTCGATCGCAGAGCCCTCCCTCAGAAACTCCGGGTTTGAGGCAACATCAAAGTCCACACCCTTCTTTATTTTCTTTGAGATCCATTCCCTGATCTTTCTGCCCGTGCCTACGGGAACGGTGCTCTTTGTAACCACAACCTTGTAGCTGTCAATATGCCCGGCGATCTCCTCAGCCACCTCCCGGACGTACTCAAGATCGGCAGAGCCATCCCCACGTGGAGGGGTCCCCACGGCTATGAAGACCACAAGGGCATCCCTGACAGCATCCTTCAACTTTGTACTGAAGGCAAGCCTCTTCTGGTCAAGGTTTCTGCTCACGATCTCACTGAGTCCGGGCTCATAAAAGGGGATGTTTCCCCTTCTGAGCATCCTTATCTTCTTTTCATCCCTGTCAACACAGGTGACATTTACTCCGAACTCGGAAAAACACGCACCCGTGACCAGACCGACATAACCCGTACCTATCACTCCGATATGCATCTTTCCTCCCATAATCTGGCATATTTCAGAAATGTATAATAGCTGTAAAGCCCGGCAAGAATAAACCCGTGAGGGCCGTCAAGAAAGCCCCTCTGGATTATGTACATCCTGATAAACGTGGCAAGGGGCGAAAAGAAGAGTCTTGTCATGGAGAACTGCTCCCCCCTTTCTGCCATCTCACTGGCAGAGAGCCCGGCATAGACATCAGCCTTCCTTATGAACTGACTGATGCTCTGATAGGTAAGATGCAGGAGGGGATTTCTGAGCCTCCCTACCGGTCCATCCACCTCTATCCGCTCGTGCACCTTTCTTGGAGAAACCCGGCCGGCACCCCTCCGGAAAAGCCGGAGCGTGTAGTCGGGCCACCACCCGCTGTGGGAAATCCACTTTCCAAGGAAAAAGCTCTTTCTTGGCATTTCATACCCGGCTATTCCGGTATCTCCCATGATCACTTCAGTTATCTCGTCCCATAATTCAGGAGTAACCCGCTCATCGGCATCAAGAAGGAGTATCCAGTCGCCCTCTGCCTTCTGAATGGCAGAGTTCTTCTGGGCCGAAAACCCCTTCCATTCCTCGAGAAAGACCTTTTCAGTATATTCCCTTGCAAGCTCAACCGTCCTGTCCTCGCTCAGGGCATCAACCACGATTATCTCATCAGCCCTCTTTACACTCTCGAGGGCATCCCTGAGCCTCTCCTCCTCATTCCCTGTGACCATCACAACCGATAATGTCAAAACTCTCCCCCTGTCATCTCAGCCACTACTGAACCGATCAGGACCTTTGTCCTCAGCATGACCGGTATCCGTTCCCTGTCATCAGTAAGATATATGAAGATATCACCCTTCCTCAGGAAAATCCCCTCTGACTTGAGTTCAGGCTTCAGGACGAGGGTCTTCCTCTTCCCGATCACTGAGTCCAGCTCTTCCTTCCTGAGAACCTTCACCTCCACGTCCCAGACCTTCTTGCTGTCGAAGATCCTTGATATTACCGGGACCCCCACTTCAAGGGAGGCCCTTCTGAGAAGAAAAAACCCGGAAAGTGGATCAAAGGTCCCTTCAGGAAGCTCAAACTCCTTCCTTTCACCGTCAAGATGGTTTATAAAGACCGCCCTTCTGCCCTGATCAGAGAATATGACCTCCTTGTCCCTCCGGTGTCTGCCTTCCCTTATTTTAAGTCTGTAGCTTACAGGAAACCATATCTCTCTCCCATCGTCTGAAACCCTTCTCCCCAAGACGCTCTCAGCCCTGTCGTCCACCTTGTAAAAAATTGATATCCACGGGGCTGACTCTGCCCTCGTGATTATCTTCACATGCCGCTTTGTTATTTCAAAGCGGAGAGTGGCCTCACCGGCCTTGAACCCGAGCCACGTCAGGTCATACCTGAAGACCTCATCCTCTGAATAGCCTCTCCCGGCTGTCAGGAGACAGAAGACAAGGACAACAGAGGCAACAACCTTAACTTTCAGTTGCATAAATTTGTTCCTTTAAGACTGAGGGATGTACACTCACGGAATCCTCCCTGGCTGTGTCATTTCCGGGGTGGGGTCTGAAACTTTCATTATCAACACCTGATCGTTCAAGAAGGCGCTTCCCTGTGTCGGCTCGGCAGAGACCGAACGGACTTATCTACTCAAAACAACTTTCATACAACTGATCAAGCCTGTTAAGGCTCTGTCCATAACAGACTTTCTTTGCCCAGACATGACCGGCGCTTTATAATGAAAGTTTCAGACCCCACCCCGGAATCTTGTCAGAAGACCCCTTATGGGATGCCCCTGCCGGTCTTCAGTTCTCTGCAATATAATATACTTTTTATTCAGCTTTCCACCCCTCTATCTCTTTATGGAGCCTTATGAACCTCTCCACAGCAGGATGTCCCTCCCCGAGCATCTCCCTGAATCTCTCAAGGGCGGTCTCAAAGGAAACCTCCTGCTCACCCATTATCAGGTTGTCTGCATAGGCCACGATCTTTTCTTCCGGTGTGGAGGGCAGGTAATCATCTTCGGGAAGACCCAGCCCCCTTGCCTCCTCCCTGGTTATTCCCGCCCCTATATGATTCCGGATTATCCCTATGACCGGTCCGTCCAGACCCATCTCACGGGCTATCGCGACCCCCTCAAGGGCATGGGCAATCCCATGTGTCCGGGACCTCCCGATGTCATGAAGAAGGGCTCCCTTCCTGATCAGAGAGGTATCCACATTTATCCGCATCTCAGCCGCTATCCTGAGGGCAAGGCGGGTGACTGCCTCGGCATGCCTGATCACATTCTCAGGGCAACCGGCCTTTCTCAGAAGTTCAGTCTCCGGAAACCCCTCTCCCCGGTCAGGCATCATCCCCTTCACCGTCCAGAAATCCGGACAGGGCATCTTCCCTCTCGAAGATAACCACTCCGGACCTGACCGCACTCAGGGCTATGGGGTTTTCTCCGGAAACCATCCTTCCAAAGGCATTAATGCCGTAACTGAAGAAATTAAATATGCCCGAGGGGTCTCTTGATCTCAGAAAGATGTTGTCACGGAGGAAATCCACATCCTCCCTGTAGAGGACAAGGAGGCTTACTGGTGGTGAATCCGGGGGGATCTCATCATCGTCGGGACTGAAGACAACTACAGCCAGCGTCTCCTTCCCCCTGTCCTCATGGAGGCGTGAGATGAATTCAGAAAGGGACTCTGAAAAGAACCGGTCAGCCCACTGTTCTTTCAGTAAATTCCAGGATGGCCTTTGCACAGTCTATCGCCTCCTCTGAAATCTGTTCGTCAAAGTAGTCACATGGACAGCCTTTCTCGAAACAATAGGGATATCTTGAGGGAATGTAGTAAGTATCAAGTACACGTGCCCTGTGGATCAGACCTGAATCAACCCCTTCAAGGTCCTTCATCATGTAATAGAGAGAGTGCCCTGAGGTTGAGAGACTTTTTCCTCTAAGAACTCCTATGAGGGCAAGATACGCAGCATGATGAGCCAGAAAGGCGGCATCTTCATGATACCCGGCTTTCCTGGCATTCTCTGCAGAACCTATGGTCCTCTCCGCCTGTCTGAACCAGTCCCTGGTTGTCATGGTCAACTCCTTGGCTTTGCAAGTATCTCCAGCACCCTCAGGTCAAGAAACCTCTTGGATGCCGCCGAGCGGACTATCATCACCGTGTCTGCACCCCGCCCGGTCCCTGCCACTGAAAGGACCTCCTCACCTTCAGGTACGAGACCCGCATCTACAGCCATCATAACGATCTCGCAGCAGACCTTCGGCCCTTCGCCGAACCGCCTCAGGGTCTGGGCCACTATGGTAGTTGGATAGAGCCCGCTGAACTTGCCAGCAAAGGCGGTCTCTACGGAATGAGTGATCATTGTCCCTGTGTAAACCCTGACCCCCTTCTGGAGAAGGCGCTCTCTTGTCTGATCATCCATCTCTATTGTGTTTGGTTCCCTGAATCCCCATGAGTGGGTAACAACGACCATGTTTATACTCCCGGTATCAAGGGCCTCGCAGAAACGGAGCGCCGTATCCCCTGTGGTAGTGGCCAGAACAAGATGGCCGATCTTACCGCCGGCAAGTTCCTCCCTTACGACCTCGATACAGGCACCGGTATTGTCCCTGCCCGGTTTCTCGAAATATATTACCCTCTTCTCCATCTCTCCTCCACCTGAAGGTTATTGGTATATTGGTGTATTGGTATATTAGCTTATCAGGTTACTCAGCCTTAGCCTTGACCTCAGCCTCAACCTGTCTTTTCTCCCTACCCGCTATACGCTATACGCTGTTTTTTTAATCCTCAGCCTCAACCTGTCTTATCCCTCATCCCAGTTCGAGCAGTTCCTCCAGGGTTATTATCACTGACCTTGTGAGTGCATTCAGGTCATAACCCCCTTCAAGGCTGAAAATACAGGGGGCCTTTCCCCAGCTCAAAATGCCTTTCACAATCGCTCTTATCCCGTTATCAGTAACCTGTATTCCTGAGAGGGGATCCCTGACATGGAGATCATAACCTGCCGAGACCAGCACAAGGTCAGGTGTAAACTCCTCCATCAGTCCCGGAAGCACCCCCTGATATGCCTGTATGTACTCCCTGTCGCCTGCACCGTCCGGCATAGGTATGTTATGGTTCCTGCCTTCTCCATCACCACTGCCCCGGTCCTCAGCCCTCCCTGTCCCGGGATAGTGTGGATACTGGTGCGTGCTGAAGTATAATACACTCCCATCTTCATAAAAGGCATGTTCCGTGCCATTACCATGATGGACATCAAAGTCTATGATGAATACCTTCCCATACCCCTTGCCCTGGGCATACCTCGCAGCCACGGCAACATTGTTGAAGAAGCAGAAGCCCATTGCCCGGGCCCTTTCAGCATGATGTCCCGGCGGCCTGACTGCACAGAAGGCCCTCCCGAACTCGCCTGAGAGACAGCCGTCCACTGCCCGCAGGACGGCACCGACAGCCAGCACTGCAGCCTCGGCAGTCTTTTCAGAAAGATATGTATCCGGGTCAAGATAGCCCGGCCCCGAACTCATAACCATTTCAATGTAGTCAGGGGAGTGGACAGCTGCTATCTCCTCCATTGTAGCCTTCCGGGGGGGAATTTTAAGGAGGAACTGATTCAGTTCAGACCCGGTGACTCCCTCATTCACTGCACGGAGCCTTTCCGGTGATTCAGGATGCCAGGCCGGAGTCCTGTGTTCAAGGTAGAGGTCATCTGTAATGAAACCTAATTTTATCACCCTTCCACCTCTCCGGTCCGCTCTATCGCCACCTCGTTTATGTTCCCTTCAACAATGGAGTATGCCTTTACTGAAGGCTCCCTTTCCATCAGACTGATTATAACATAGACCGCATCGTCATAAAAGGCAAGGCGGACATCCTTGGCTGAAGGAAAGGGAGGTGAGTCCGGGTGGGAGTGATAGATCCCGACCATCCTGAGTCCGGCCTCCCGGAGGGCCTTCATCACCCTGAACTGTTCTGACGGCTCCATGAAGTAACTCACCGGTGAGTGCTCCGTATTTGTCATCCTGTACACCTTCTTGACCTCATCGTCCTCTCCCCCGAGGATTCCGCAGACCTCTTCAGGATATCCCTCGCGGGCATGTTCGATCATATCCTTCAGGTATTTCTCTTTTATCTTTATAATAGATTTCACGGAAAGACAGGCTCAGGGCAGAGGCGCAAAGCCTGAAAGCCCTTCAGTCTCATCAAGCCCGAGCATGAGGTTCATATTCTGGACTGCCTGGGAGGAAGCGCCCTTCATCAGGTTGTCTATGGCGGTTACGACCACTACGGTAGAGGTTCTCATGTTTACACAGATCCCGATATCACAGAAGTTCGTGCCCCGCACGTTCTTGACATCGGGGTACCGGCCCTCATCATACACCCTTATGAAGGGCTCCTTTGCATAGGTCCTGCGGAAGAGGCTGATCAGTTCGGACGTCTTCAGATCCTTTCTGAGTTTTCCGTAAATGGTGGTAAGTATACCCCTGTTCAGGGGAAGCAGGTGGGGAGTGAAGTTCACGGTCACGCTCTCACCTGTCACAGACTGAATCCCCTGCTCAATCTCAGGTGTATGCCTGTGGACAGCAATCCCGTAAGCCCGGAAGGACTCGTTCACCTCACAGAAGGAGAGGGCTGCGTCAGCCTTTCTCCCGGCTCCTGAGGTGCCGGATTTGGAATCGATCACTATATTAGAGAGATCCAGAAGCCCCTTTCTGATAAGAGGATAAAGTCCGAGGAGCGCCCCTGTGGGATAACAGCCCGGGTTTGCAACAAGACGGGCCCTCTTTATCCGCCTCCGGTTGATCTCAGGCAGGCCGTAGACCGACCTTCTAAGGACAGACCGGAACCTGTGTTCTGTCCCGTACCATTCTGAATAAACCTTGTGGTCCTTGAGCCTGTAATCCGCAGACAGGTCAACAACCTTCTTCCCCTCGTTGAAAAAGGCTGCAACACTCTCCTGGGAAGCACCATGGGGAAGGGCCAGGAAGAAGAGGTCCGCCTTACGGGCGATAAGGGATGGATTCAGTCTCTCGAAAACAAGGTCTGTAGCGCCTTTAAGGTGGGGAAAGTATTCCTGTACTCCAATACCGGCAGACCGCTCGGAAGTTACAACCGTTACCTCGACGGAGGGATGCAGGGAGAGGATACGGAGAAGTTCGCTCCCCGTATATCCACTCCCGCCACATATGCCAATTCTTATCACAGTGATATGGTCTGGAAATTAACGTTTCGAGAACTGGAACCGCTTCCTCGCACCGGCAAGGCCGTACTTCTTCCTCTCCTTCATGCGGGGGTCACGGGTAAGAAGGCCTTCCTTCTTCAGCTTGGGCCTGAAGTCGGTGTCAACCTCAGTGAGCGCCCTGGCTATACCGTGCCTCAGGGCACCGGCCTGCCCTGACAGTCCTCCCCCCTTCACATTGGCGGAGACATCCAGCTTGTTATGCATGCCCACAAGCTCAAGGGGCTGCCTTATGATCATCTGGAGAGACTCACGGGGAAAGTACTGTTCCACCGACTTTCTGTTCACCACAATATTTCCCTTGCCGGGCTTGAGGATCACCCTCGCAACAGAGGTCTTTCTCCTTCCCGTTGCCCGATACATGATTTCTGCCATCGCCTAAGCTCCTTTCCTATCCATAAACTCTACAGGTTTATCACTTCAGGCTTCTGTGCCTGATGAGGGTGTTCCGGGCCACGGTAAACCTTCAGCTTCTTCAGCATCGCCCTTCCAAGCCTGTTCTTCGGAAGCATCCCCCGGACAGCACTCCTGATTATCTCCTCCGGCTTCCTCTGAAGCCTCTTCCTGGCCGTCTCGGCCTTGATGCCGCCGGGATAACCGGTATGGTGGTAATAGACCTTCTGGTCAAGTTTTCTGCCGGTAAGCCGTATCTTCTCGGCATTTACCACAACTATGAAATCACCGGTATCCACGTTAGGCGTAAACCGGGGTTTGTGTTTTCCCCTCAGATAGGAGGCAATCCTGGTGGCGAGCCTGCCCAGGACCTTTTCAGAGGCATCTACAACATACCACTTCCTCTCAACTTCACCTTTCTTTGCAAAATCCGTCATCTTGCTCCACCTTCCTCAGCCAGAACCCACCCTGAAGGGTGTTCTGACAATATCTGAAATTTAGATCTTCAGTACAGGCTAAGGCCTTATTATACAGGACATGAAAAATTATGAATTGAAATATTATACAATTAGAGGCGATTTTGTCAAATATTGTTGTATCACCCAAAAATGCCGATAGAAAAATGCCACAACAAAAAGGGGGCAGGAGGGCATAGGGTTTGAGCGGCTTCAGGCAATCTATGATCTTCACCAGGAGGGTGAAGCAGATTGCCTGCCTCGGAGCAGGCCATGGAGGGCCTGCGAGAATGAGACGAAAAGCCTATACCCTCCTGCCTTATAACTGACTGATGAGTCAATCGGCATTTTGGGGTATCAATATTATTTATTCCCTATGGCTGATATTATCAAATTAACATCAGTACTGGCCTTCATGGTCTTCCTCCTCCGGAAAAGGTGGAATGTAGGTGGTGTGATGTTTCTCTCCTCTCTCGTGCTGATAACCCTTTACCTCCTCCCTCCGCAGAAGATACTGACCGTGTTCAGGAACACCCTTACCTCGGGGATAACGTGGGAACTGATGATAGCCCTTACATTTATACGCTTCCTGGAGGTAATCCTGAGAAGGGCAAGAATACTTGCCAGGATGATGACAACCATGAAGGCCGTCCTCCGGAGCAGGATGGCCGTTATCATATCCATGCCCCTCCTGATAGGGATGCTACCTTCTGTGGGCGGTGCCTATTTTTCCGCACCCATGGTAGATGAGGCCACAAGGGAGACCGACCTTACCCCGGAGGAAAAAACCTTCCTCAACTACTGGTACAGACACCCCTGGGAACTCATCCTTCCACTCTACCCCGGCATCATCCTGGCCACTCTGCTCACCTCGGTAAACCTCAGGGAGTATATCCTTCTGAACCTTCCCGCTGCCCTAACCATGGTCATAACGGGTTTTCTCATTATACGGAAGACAGGTTCCGGGAGTGATCAGAGGAAAAGACCACCGGATCGGTTCTACCTTGATTTTCTCCCGATAGTCGGACTCTTTTTACTGGTGATAATCTTCAAGGTCTCCCTCTCCATCGCCCTTGTATTGACGGTCTTCATTCTACTTCTTACCCTCCGATACACCCCCAGGGGGGTTGTTCAACTGGTCTCGGAAGGTTTCTCTTCAAATGTGATATTCCTTATACTCGGGGTTATAATATTCAAGGAGACCCTGGAGGTCTCAGGGGCGGTCATTAACCTGAGCGATTTCTTCAGGAACCACTCGATCCCCGTCCTTCCCCTCACCTTCTTTCTTCCCTTTGTAACGGGCCTTCTCACCGGGTTGACAGTGGGTTTTGTAAGCAGCAGCTTCCCCCTTCTTCTGAGCCTCCTGGGAAACGACCCCGTTTCACTGAGCTTTGCCTTCACGGCTGGGTACATAGGGGTTCTCATCTCACCTGTACATGTCTGCCTCGTACTCACAAGGGAGTACTTTCATGCAGACATGATGAAGAGTTACAGAAAGATCATTCCGGCGGCATCTGCCGTGTTCATCATCTCACTTATACAGGTTCTGCTGCTTAAGTGATGTTTTTTCAGGAATTTTATAGAATTTTCATAACAATCTATGATAAAATTTCGAAAGTGCAAATATTAAGGGTACTTGTAAGCCCCTGAATCTGTAACAGCTCGCTTTAGTGATAAATCCATAAATTTAATGAAGGAGCAAGGTGTCCGAAATGAAAAAGACAGGAGCCGAAATCGTAATTGAGTGTCTGAAGAGGGAAGGGGTCAGGCATATCTTTGGATACCCCGGCGGTGTCATATTGAACATATTCGACCTCCTCTATGACGAGAAGGATATCCAGTTGATCCTGACCCGGCATGAGCAGGCCGCAGTTCATGCTGCCGATGGATATGCCCGTGCCTCGGGAAAAGTGGGTGTTGCCCTTGTAACCTCAGGGCCAGGTGCAACAAACACCGTGACAGGTCTTGCCACCGCCTACATGGATTCAATCCCCATAGTAGTAATGTCAGGTCAGGTCCCCACTAAACTGATCGGTAACGATGCATTCCAGGAGGCCGACATAGTCGGGATAACACGGCCCTGCACAAAGCACAACTTTCTTGTAAAGGATATAAAGGATCTGGCAAGGATCATGAGGGAGGCCTTCTATATCGCATCCTCAGGAAGACCCGGTCCGGTCCTCATAGACCTGCCCAAGGACGTAACCGGTGACAAGGTGCCCTTCCAGTGGCCTGACTCAGTCAGGCTCAGGAGTTACAACCCCAGGTATGAAGGTAACAAGTTCATGATAAAACAGGCGGTCAACGCCATCCAGAAGGCCAAGAAGCCTATAATAATCTCCGGTGGAGGGACGGTGCTCTCAAATGCAGCCCAGGAGCTCAGAGAGCTTGCAGAGGTAACGGATATACCGGTGATCATGACGCTGATGGGGCTTGGCTCCTTTCCTGGCACCCACAGGCTCTCCCTCGGGATGCCGGGGATGCACGGAACCTACTATGCAAACATGGCGATACAGAACTCCGATCTTATCATCGCAGTCGGGATGAGATTTGATGACCGTGTAACAGGAAGACTCTCGGACTTTGCCCCGAATGCCTCCATAATCCATATTGACATAGACCCCACATCGATCAGAAAGAACGTTCCTGTGGACATACCCATCGTGGGTGACGCAAAGAAGGTACTCAAGATCCTCGTGAACCTGTTGAAACAGGAAAAAGACAGGCAGTGGGAGGCCATAAGGAAGGCCTGGCTCAAGGAGATTCAGTCATGGAAGAAGGCCCGGCCCCTTACTTACCATTATTCTGAAGATGTGATAAAGCCCCAGTACGTGGTGGAAAAGCTTTACGAACTCACCAAGGGCAATGCCATCATCTCCACCGAGGTCGGCCAGAACCAGATGTGGGCTGCCCAGTTCTACAAGTTCGACAAGCCCCGCCACTGGCTTACGTCGGGGGGACTTGGAACGATGGGGTATGGATTTCCTTCAGCCATGGGAGCCCAGATTGCTTTTCCTAAAAAGACCGTGATTGATATAGCCGGAGACGGAAGCATCCAGATGAATATCCAGGAACTGGCCACCTGTGTAATCTACAAGATTCCTGTCAAGGTGGCCATCCTCAACAACCAGTACCTCGGGATGGTAAGACAGTGGCAGGAGCTCTTCTACAATGAACGTTATTCCCATACCCATCTTGATCTGGTACCTGATTTTGTGAAGGTGGCAGAGGCTTACGGGGCCGTCGGTCTGAGGGCGGAAAAACCATCAGAAGTTGAACCGGTAATAAAGGAGGCCCTGAAGGTGAAGGACAGGCCGGTCTTCATGGACTTCATTGTCGACTGGAAGGAAAAGGTCTATCCCATGGTCCCTGCAGGCGCTGCTATTGACGAGATGATATTCGAGGAAGAACCTGAAAAGAAGAAAAAGAAACTAAGGGCTGTCAAATAGGGGGTTAGATATGAGACATACGATAAGCGTCCTTGTAGAGAATAGATTTGGTGTGCTTTCCCGGGTGGCCGGTCTCTTCAGCGGAAGGGGCTACAACATTGAAAGCCTCTCCGTTGGTGAGACCACTGATCCCCAGATTTCTCTGATGACCATAGTAACAACCGGTGACGATCAGATAATTGAACAGATAACCAAGCAGCTCAACAAGCTGATAGATGTTATAAAGGTGGTTGACCTGACTGAGGTAGACCATGTCGAGAGGGAGATGGTCCTGATCAAGGTCGCCCCACGGCAGGAAGACAAGGCGGAAGTGTTGAGGCTCACCGAGATATTCAGGGGAAGGGTGGTGGACTCAAGCCCCAGGACATACACCGTCGAGATAACGGGCGATGAAAAGAAGATCGCCGCCTTTGTGGAATTAATGAGGTCCTTCGGAATAAAGGAGTTTGTCCGGTCCGGGAGAATCGCCATCGCCAGGGAGGGGATAAAGAAGGGAAAATGACCCTCCGTGCGATCTTCCATCTTAACCAGCCTGAAAGATGGCAGATAGCCCTCACCAATATCCGGAACCTGATAAAGGATGTGGGAAGAGAAAATCTCCAGGTGATCGTCCTTGCAAATGGAGGGGCCGTTCAGGCACTCCTGGATCCGGATATGCTTAAAGAGATGGAAAGTCTCTCCTCTGAGGGAATCAGGTTCCTTGTATGCAGGAACTCCATCAGGAACCTCTGCAGTTCTGGCCTCTGCCTTGATGAGGAGAGCCTTCCTGACTTTATAGAGGTGGTCCCCGCCGGCATTACCGAACTCATCAGGAGACAGGCCGACGGTTATGCCTATCTGAAGCCCTGAGCCATGGTTGACCGCATTACAGCCTATCTCAGGATGATAAAGTTCTCCCACTCCGTCTTCGCCCTCCCCTTTGCCTTCACCTCTGCGATCATAGCGGCCGGAGGCATACCTGAACTACGGAAGATATTCTGGATAACCGTGGCAATGGTGAGCGGGAGGTCGGCCGCCATGGGTATGAACAGGCTGATTGACAGAAGGATCGATGCAGAGAACCCCCGCACAAAAGACCGGGAGATCCCTGCCGGGAAGGTGTCGGTAAGAGAGGCGACGGTCTTTGTGGTGATATCTTCCCTGATTTTCATATTCTCGGCCTTCATGCTTAACCGGCTCTGTCTCATCCTCTCTCCCGTGGCGCTTGCTGTCTTTTTCATCTATCCATACACAAAGCGATTTACCCACCTGAGCCATATATTCCTGGGGCTTGCCATCTCAGGAGCCACTGTTGGTGCCTGGATAGCCATAGAGGGAAAGATTGACCCCAGGATCCTGATCCTGACCGGAGGGGTTATCTTCTGGCTTGCCGGATTCGATATACTCTATGCGCTCCAGGATATGGAGTTCGACAGAAAGGCAGGACTCCACTCCATCCCCGGCCGTTTCGGCCCTCGGAAGTCGCTGATACTTTCAAGGCTTTTCCATCTGGCGACCTGGATACTTCTTGCATTAACGGGTTTTGTCTTTGGTCTCGGTTACATCTATTTCGGCGGACTTCTGGTTGTGGGGATGCTTCTCCTGTATGAACACCGCCTCGTGAAAGAGGATGATCTGAGCCGGCTTGATATGGCCTTTTTCAACATGAACGGCTATATCAGCCTGACTGTTTTTTTTGCCACCCTTTTCGATTATCTTGTCTCCTGAGAGAATGGGCCCTGGTGATTACATAATTGAGATTCTCTCCCAGATAGGAGGAGGGAGGGGAGACCCCGGAAACAATGTGGTCCGGTTTCTCCTTCCGGCGATCTTCTTCGGAACCCTGCTCTTCGCCTCCTTCAGACAGTGGAGAAAGTCCGGAGAAAGACGGGACTTCATCGTAGCAACGGCCTCACTTATCGGGCTCTGCAGGGAGCTTTTCATGTTCGTGATCGAGACCGGAAACTGGCTCGGCTTTCTTCCCCACAAACTCACCCATGCCTATTTCCCGCCCTTTGAACACACCCTCAGCATTTTTGCAGAGACATTGATCGTCTATGCCTTCATCAGGTTCTATCAGAAGGAACGGCGGTATCCGGACATTTTTCTGGCAACCGTCTCCATGATACTGATCGGATTGTATCTTATCTCCGCCCCTAACTGGGCCTCCTATCTGACTGAACACCCTGATGCAAAGTTCGGCGAATTCATGGCTGATCTCGCCTTCCATATAACGGCATCGCTCGGACTGTTTTTCGGGATATCCGTTCTAACATCGCTCCGCAAGAATGGTATGAGCATCCCCCTTCTCCTCATAGGTGGCTTCCTGTTCTTCTTCCTCGATGAGTCGCTGATGGTTGTCAACCTGCTCCAGGATGAAATATACCGTGAGGTCTTCGGACCAATCCGGCATAACCTTCACATCTGGGCCGTCCCGATGTTCCTCTATGTGTACTGGAGGGAACTGAAGAAGGAGATAAGGGAACTTGGAAAGGCACGGGATATCGCCTTTGAGCTCAGTCCCGACCTCCTGATAATTGCAGGCATGGATGGCCGGATCATACAGGCAAGCCCCGCCTCTCTTGAAATCTTCGGTCTGCCGCCTCACTCCCTGACAGGTTCAAATATCAGGAGCTATGGATTTCCTGAAGATCTATTAAAGGAAATCGTTGAAGTAAAAGAAGACGGGACATCAATAAGGGAGACGGAAATCCGGATCAGAAACCCTCATGCCGGCTTGATCTGGACAAAATGGAGGATCAAACCCGTCCCGGCCGAGGGGATTGTCTATATCGTCATAATGGATATTACCTCTGAAAAGATAAACAGGGAAAGCCTCCGCCTCCTTGAACAGATCAACACGGCCATACTCTCGGGAGTCCCCCTCATGGAGGTCCTTGAAAATGCAGCCGTCCTCTCAAGAGAGATCTTCGGTTACTCGGCCTTCAACATATACCTGATTGACGAGGAAACCGCTGAACTCCGGCCAGCCGCCTCTGCCCTGGAAGGTAATCTCAGGAAAAGGATCGAAGGTGCAATCGGGAGCAAGGTGGGAGAGTACACCATCCCCATCCTTGAGGGAAGCTCCTTTTATGAGGTAATCAAAAATGGCAAAACAGTGGTTACTGAAGACATAGAAGGAGCGCTCGAAGAATTTTCCGATATCGAAGAGATACGCTCCCTTGCCCGGGAAGTAGGCAGGGAATCGGAATTTCTCAGGATCATAAGGCTTCCCCTCAGGGTCGATGAAAAGATTATCGGGCTCATTGGGGCTGCACGGGACTGCAGCATCTCCGGTGCAGACCGGAATATGCTTGAGCTTTTCAGCTCCCAGCTCGGTATGGCCATAAAGAACGGCCGTCTCGAAGAACAGCTCAGGGAGAGCGAAAGACGGTTCCGCGAGGTTCTTGAGCAGAACGATGAGGCCGTTCTGATAATTGACGCCGAGACAGGAAGGATCGTCTACGCAAACCGGGCTGCCGTGGAGATAACAGGTATCCCCCTTAAGAAACTCTTTGGGGGAATGTCTGACTTGGTTCAGGAGCTTACGGGTGGCTCACCCCCCTTTGAGGGAGTGGAGGTTTCAGGACTCACCGTCAGACTGAACGGCGATACCCACCCTGAGACCCGCCTTACGGTAAAGAGAAAGCTGATCAGATCAGGAAGACAAAATCTTCTGATTGTCACCTTCCGGGACGTAACTGAAGAATACCTGATGGAGAAGAAACGGCACGAGTTACAGGCAAGGCTTATCCAGACGAACAAGATGACATCCCTGGGCCTTCTTGTCTCCGGTGTGGCCCATGAAGTTAACAACCCCAATAACTTCATCCTCACAAACGCCCGGCTGCTCGAAGATATCTGGCCCGATATCTTCAAACTCCTCAGTGAGTACAGAGAAGACAATGGTGACTTCTCCATCTCGGGCATACCTTTTGAAGAACTCAGACACACACTTCCTGAACTGATATCGGGAATAACCGAGGGCTCAAGGAGGATACGCTCCATCATTGAGAATCTCAAGGGCCTGGCCCGGAGCAATGCCGGGAAGTTTTCCTCAATTGATCTCAACAGGGCGGTCCTCAACGCCGTGACCATACTCAGGACAGAGATAAACAGACACACTGAACAGTTCACCTTCAGCCTTCATCCTGACCTTCCCACTGTTACCGGAAATGAGCAGCAGATCGAACAGGTGGTTATCAACCTGCTGATGAATGCACTTCAGGCACTCCCATCCAGGAACAGGAGCGTTTCACTCACGACTTCTGTAAGGAGGGAGGGGAAAAATGCTATCATTGAGATAAGAGATGAAGGAGTAGGTATCCCACCGGAAATACTCGAGAGACTGGGGGAGCCCTTTCTCACAACAAGGCACGAAAGCGGTGGAACCGGTCTTGGGGTATCCATATCCAGGACGATCGTCTCTGAACATGGGGGTGAGATCAGGTTTTCAAGCAGCCCCGGAAAGGGCACCACGGTTGAGGTATTCTTACCCTTCAGCGAGGTGAAGAAGGAATGAAACTATCTGAATATGCCGAACTTCCTGTAATGATAGTTGATGATGAGGTAGAAACACTCAGGAGTTTCCAGATACTCCTGAAAAGTGCCGGGATAAGGAACGTAACAACCCTTGATGACTCCAGGGTAGTTATGAGGGAACTCGACCAAAGGGAACATGCAGCGATAATCCTCGATCTGACCATGCCCTACCTCCCGGGTGCAGATCTTCTCAGGGAGATAACAGAGCACCATCCGAATATACCGGTACTGATAGTAACAGCCACCTCGGAGATAGAAACAGCCGTTGAATGCATGAAGAAAGGAGCCTTTGACTACATAGTCAAACCTGTTGAAAAGGAAAGGCTGCTCTCATCGCTCAGAAAGGCCCTTGAACTCTCACTCCTGAGGAGAGAAGTCTCATCCCTGAAGGAATCCCTCCTTTCGGAGAGGCTCAGGCATGAAGAGGCATTCAACGAGATCTATACAGCCAGTCCAAGAATACATGCCCTGTTCCGCTATGTCGAGGCAGTCGCAACAAGCCAGCAACCAATACTCATCACGGGGGAGACCGGAGTTGGGAAGGAGCTCTTTGCAAGGGCAGTCCACAGGCTCAGCGGCCGGAAGGGAAGGCTTGTATCCGTCAATATTGCCGGGCTTGATGACCACGTCTTCTCGGACACACTCTTCGGTCATCGTAAAGGTGCCTTTACTGGTGCAGACCAGCCCAGGGAGGGGCTCATAGCACAGGCTGGAGAGGGCACACTCTTTCTTGATGAGATAGGAGACCTTGACAATGCCTCCCAGGTCAAGCTCCTCCGACTCCTTCAGGAAAGAGAGTATTACCCACTCGGCTCAGATCTCCCCCGTCAGACAGACACAAGGATTATCGTATCGACGAACAGGGACCTCCCTGATCTCATAAAGAGTGGAAAATTCCGGCGTGACCTTTACTACAGGCTGAAGGCCCACCAGATCGAGATCCCTCCACTGAGGGAGAGAAAGGAAGATATCCCCATCCTGCTGGAGCACTTCCTTACTGAGGCGGCCGAATCCATGCATAAACCGAAACCTGCCTATCCGCCGGAACTGCTCACACTCCTGTCTGCCTATCACTTCCCGGGTAATGTGAGGGAACTGAGGTCCATGGTCTATGACGCCCTCGCTACCCACCGGAAGGGAATACTCTCAATGGAACGGTTCAGAGAGGCCATAATGAAGGAGTCGACTGTAACAGACAGGGAGACCCCGCCAGGTTCACTTCCCCGGGATGACTGTCTCGTTTCTGTCTTCGGCAGGTTCCCTACCCTTAAAGAGGTTGAAGATTTCCTTATTGCCGAGGCCATGAGGCTCTCAAAGGGTAACCAGGGGATAGCCGCAAGCCTCCTGGGGATGACACGCCAGGCCCTTAACAAGAGGATTGTCAGGGCAAGACAGCAGAGGGGCTGAAGGGGTGCGACATATTTTGCACCGTAAAACCATGTAAAAATTCTGGTTTATCCTTTTGTTTCAGCAGGTTTCATCAAGAAGCCCCGCACTGATATAAAATTTTCTCTCACCCATTTCAACTCTCCACCATTATCATTGTTCTTTCTGTGGAAAACGCCGGCAGAAAGAAGGCTTCCTGCCTTTTTTCATTATATAACTGCAGGTTATATTGTTTCAGTGCTTAAGGTTCGGTTGCATGAGGTCCAGCAGGAACGGAATTTTGACTCACTGGCATCTTTCCTGCTTTCCTATTTTAAGAGTTTAAGGGGTGCCTCCATCTCCGGAGGGAAAGAGATGGAGGCGAGTGTGGGACTAAACCCTATCCCGAGGGGGTAGAGATAGGGTTTGGTGGGTATGTTTATATTATACCAAAGGGGAACCTTTTTTTCCATTAAATTTCTTCAGCAACCATCCCTCTCCCCTGAAAGCCAGCGAGGCAACTTTATACCCTTTCTTGCCAGCCTTTCCGCAATGCGGCCTCTCACGGAGGCATCATGGCTGGAATTTCAGAGGAGCCGGCCGTATGCCTT
This sequence comes from Nitrospirota bacterium, assembly GCA_015485235.1. GTDB lineage: Bacteria > Nitrospirota > Thermodesulfovibrionia > Thermodesulfovibrionales > JdFR-85 > WFTX01. The sequence goes on from WFTX01000081.1 coordinate 18,567, forward strand.
TCTGAACATGTACGCGCTATAGGCGTATATGAACACAATTACCAGGATGATTCCAATGAAAATCTTCATACTTCTATTATAGCCCGGAGGACGCTGTTTTATCCTCCAAGGCGGTTCATCAACCGCCTCAACTCCAGCACGGGTATCTGGCCCGGAGCCTTCTCAGCACCCACTGAAGCAAAAGTGAACAGGCTGCCTATCATCGGGAGGAACACCCTTGTAGAAACACCCCTTTCCCCCATCCCAATCACCACAACCCCTTTTTCAGAGTAATCAAGTGTGAGGCGGGCCAGGACCATCAGGTCCTCCCTGGACCTGACCATCGTGGCTATCTTTACGATATCCGCCCCCCTTTCGTAGGCATCCTCCATGGCGCCTCTCAGATCGCCTTCTGGAGGTGTCTTATCAAAGTCATGAAAAGAGGCAAGGAGATATCGGGATTTCTCCCGGGTAAGGGAGAGAAGGTTATCGAAAAGTTCCGACCTGATCTCTATATCGATTATATCCACCCACTCTGAAAGGACTGAAAAGAGTCTGATCCTCTCATCAGGCAAGAGATCCCCCACTCCGCCTTCATCCGCCGATCTTATAGTCCCTATGAGGGGCTTACCCAGGCTGGAGACCTCCTTGAGCCTTTCAAGCAGATACTCCGCACTCAGGTCTGAGAAAAGGTCAACCCTCACCTCTATCAGGTCGAGGGCATCCACGTCATCACAGGTCAAAATCCCGGCATCACTGTCGGAAAATGAGCCGGCGATGCCGGGCCTTCCAAACCGGAATCTATCGAGAGATTTTTTCATCGACCTTCTCCTTCAGGGTCAGGTAGCCCGCAAGCAGTATCAATGCACCACCCAGATATGAGCGGAGTCCCGGATATTCTCCAAGAAAGATCATGCTGAAGATTATAGCACCAACCGGTTCAAGATAGCCAAGGACAGCCGTCCTGTTGGCCTGGACCTCTTCAAGCCCCCTGTAGTAGAGAAAGGGTGCAAGGGTGCTGTGCAGGGCGCCCATCAGAAAGAGGAGCCAGAGATTGCCCTTCAGCGAGATCTCCACAAAGGGGAAGAGTATTATTACCATCAGGCTGTTTTGCAAGAAGACCATCACATAGGGGTTTATCTTTCTAACAAAAAAACGGATCGTGATGATCAGTAAGGCATAAAAGACACCGGATGCAAGGCCTGACACTATCCCGAGCATCTCCCCTGAAAGCCTCAACCCGTCCCTCATCAGGCTCCTGAAGCAGTCAACGATCGTCACACCGCCAAGCATGATCCAGAGACCTGCCGAGGCGATGAGTATCGAGAGTATTATCATCTTTGTGATCCTCTCCCTGAGCAGAAGATAGGCAAGGACGGTAACCACGACCGGGGCTATGTAATGGGTGAAAACGGCATTGGCGATGGTGGTCTTCTCATAGGCAAGCAGAAAGGTAGTCGTATTCAAGAGAAGGAGAATGGTTACAATGAGGATCCCCGGGATCTGCCTCATCCCCGGGAAGTGTCTCCTCAAAGGTGTACCAAAGATGATCGGACCCTGAAACAGGAGAGAGAAGAAGGCTGAATAGAATATTATCTCATATACCGGGAGCCCGGCGTACCTGACAAATACGCCAAGGGAACTCCAGATGAAAATAGCTATGACTACAAAAAGGGAGGGCATCAGGAAAGAGAAAGCCCCTCTGTCTCCCTGAGCACCCTCTCCCTGATCAGAGTGGGATCTTCCCTCTCTGTCAACACCTCACCGTCCTTCAGTACAGTCAGGAGCAGTTCTTCGTACTCGGCCCCACAGGTACACCCTCCGGGGCTCTCCTGTATGGGAAGCACCCTTCTGTCCCCACAGGCAGTGCACCGGTAGAGCCCCTTCCTTCCGGAGAACTTTCCCCTCTTTGCCAGGGGCCTGCCTTCTACATCGACAATGTCCATTGAGTAGTCCACAACAGGGGCGTTACTGATGGAGGTCCCGATCCCGTAGGCAGCCACAAGGGGGTTCAGAACCGGGATATCCTCCTCACTTATCCCACCGCTTACGAAGAGCTTTACACCGTGAAACCCCCTGTAATCAAGCTCCCACCGGACCTCCTCAAGTATCCTGTAGAAATCCCCCCGCCTTGAGGCCGGGGTGTCAAGTCTTATGGCGAAAAGCCTCTCTCCAAGGGCTTCCGCCACATTCAAGGCCTCAAACTTCTCATCAAGAAAGGTATCAATAAGGGCGACCCTTTTGAACCTGGGTTCAAGAACCTCATCATATGCCCTGAGTGCCTCCACTGTCGAGCCCATGCAGATAATGAAGGCATGGGGCATGGTCCCCATGGGGTCCCGGCCAATGACCTCACCGCTCTTCACCACCGCCACACCATCACAGCCGCCTATAAAGGCATTCCTTTCAATCATCGGGGCAAGAACGGGATGCATCCTCCGGGCACCGAAGCTCACCACCATCCTCCCGTCGGCACGCCGCTTGAACCGTGCCGCCTTTGTGGCTATCCCCGTTGCCTGGCAGACAAGCCCCAGAAGGGCCGTCTCGTAGATACAGAAGTCCTGATACCTCCCTTCTATCTCCATCACCGGCTCAAAGGGATAAAAAACCGTCCCTTCCCTCACTGTCCTCAGGCTGAGAGGCAGCCCCTTAAGGAGATGAAGCACCTCCTCCAGCCCGGCAAATACTGCCCAGGGCCAGCAGTCAGGGAAGGACTTTGCAATGAACTCCGCCCTTACGAGGGGATTAACACCCTTAGCCTTCAGGACCCTGAGGGTCCGCTCAAAGTACACATCCGTTATCTTTCCCTGAAGAATATCCTTTTCATCAGCGATATGAAACATTGCGACTCCCTGAAATAAAATTGGTGTATTACCCAAATTGAGCGATTCTCTGAGAAACAATACATGGGGAGACAGAGGGGTAAGGGGCCTGAACGGTTTTGATCATCAGATGAGCCTCACCTGGATGGTGAGGCCTGATGATCGCCTCGGAGACGGGCATGGAGGCCCGTCGAGAATGATGTGAAGGCCCTTTGCCCTCTGTCTTTACAATAAAATCGCTCAATTCAGGTATTAGTATATTGGTATATTGGGTTATTAGGTTATTAGGTTAATCTTTCCATAACCGATACAACCTACCTTATGGCAAATCCTGAATCCTGATTTCTAAATCCTAAATTAGAACACTGAAAAACCCGAAACAAACAGATCTACACAGATTAAAATCCTGCTCAATAGTACCCGCTATACGCTACACGCTATACGCTTTTTTTGACCTTGACCTTGGCCTCAACCTTGACCTGTCCTTGCCTCTACAGTCCCTTTTTCACCTCCCACTTTTCGGAAACTGCAGCCGGTTTATTTTTTAATCCTGATCTCCACTCTTCTGTTCTTTGCCCTTCCATCGGGATTGTCACTCCCGTCGGGCTTTGTATTAGGGGCGACAGGCCTTGACTCTCCATACCCCTTTGTCTCAAACTGAATATTGCCAAGCCCCCCCTTTGTTACAAACCATTCCTTTACTGCCTCCGCCCTCTTCTCTGAAAGTCTCAGGTTATATGCCTCAGACCCCTTGGAATCAGTATGGCCTTCAATAATGATATGCTTCCAACCCAGCTCCCTTATCCCGTTCACAAGTTTCTTCAGAACAGATTCTGCCTCCTTCTTCACATCCCACCGGTCAAAATCAAAAAGGACATCACCGGAAAGGGAAACCTTGATCTCCGTCCCCCTTTTCTCGGCACCCAGTTCCGCTAGATCCTTGTTTAACTCCGTAACAGCACCTGAATATGAAACCCCTTCCAGGCCGACAATCCCTATTGATGTCCCGGATATCCCGACTGCCCCATGCCCTGGCCCAAGCCTTTTCAAGGCCGACGCGGCAGCCTTGACCGCCTCGGGGTCGTCCGGCCCGGAGTAGGCAAAAATGCCGATTGGCAACAGAAGGAGCAAGCTCAATATGATAGAATCAGTGATCAGTTTTCTCATTCCAACCCCTGCTATTTCAGGCTTATACCCTCAAAGGGAAGAAAACCGGGGAGATATATGTCGACCTCATCTGTTTCCCCGGATGGAGCGGGAAACTTGATCCAGAGGAATGCCTTGCCACCGGGGGAGATCTTCTGCTTAAAGAACCCTCCATCCCAGTTGTATGCCGAAGGGCCGGCGATAAACATACCCTTTTCGTCCTTCAGGCCGAAGTACTTCTTTTTATTACTGATGTCAATGTAATATGCCTTTGCAAAACTTATCCCCGGCTCGATGGTCCTGTCAGTTGTATTCTTGAGAGAAAACTTAACCGTCAAAACCCCGTTTCGCACCCTGAGTCCGACAATCGATGCCTCGCTCATACCATCGGATGCAGGCTGTGTATCAATCGGGGTCAAGGCCGATGCAAAGACAGGCATAAACAATATAACAAGCATAAATCCCAGAATCTTGCCCTTTCTCATACCCATTCACTCCTTTCTAAGGTCTCTCCCAGTGGCCCGGGATCCAGATTCCATTTCTGTTATAATGGCCTTTCTTCCAGACATATCCGGGTTTCACGGCAGGCCGCCAGTGCCCCTCTACCCAGTCAGAGCCGTTCCAGTACCCCGGAACCCAGACATAGCCCTGCCTGACGGCAAGGGGCTTCCAGTATCCGGGTATCCAGTAGCCGTCATCATCCCAGTAGCCCTCTACCCAGATGTAGCCCTTCCGGTATTCAGGCCGCCAGTATCCGCTTACCCAGACATACCCGTTCCAGAATCCCGGCACCCAGACATAGCCCTTCCGGACCTCCACAGGCTTCCAGTAACCGAAAACCCACCTTCCGTCAGGGGTCCAGTAGCCTTCTACCCAGATATACCCTTTTCTGTAAGGAGGCCTCCAGTACCCTCCTATATAAAAACCAGAGGGGTGACGATATCTCGGAACCCAGAGATATCCCCTCTTTGGTGGCAAGGGCTTGTGCGGCACCGGCGCAGGCAGATAAAGCCTTTTGGAATGCCACGTTGGATGCCTGGGGGGTCTGGATTTGTAAGGCCTTTTATACGGTGGGGCTGAAAAGGCAGAGGAGACAAAGACAAGGATGAATACTATGAAGCCCAGAACCGTGACTTGCCTTCCCGGTGAGGTTTTCATAAAAGCCTCCTGACAGTGAAGTTCGATTCCTTTCTAACATTATAGCAGAAATACTAATAATACAGACCCTCGTACATCTCCTCGGCATTCATTGAGCTTCTTACAAGGGGGGCAGAGGCAACAAATCTGAAGCCCATCTTAAGGGCAGCCAGGCGGTATTCCTCAAAGACCTCAGGATGTACATATTCCACCACTTCAAGGTTGTCCTTCCGGGGCCTGAGGTACTGCCCGATGGTAAGGAGTTCGCATCCGACAGCCCGGAGGTCCTTCATCACATCAATCACCTCTTCAAATCGCTCACCAAGCCCTACCATCAGACCTGATTTGGTGGGAATGGCAGGGGCGATCTCCCGTGCCATAGCCAGGACCCTGAGAGAACGATCATAATCAGCCTGGGGACGGACCTTCCCGTATAATGACGGAACTGTTTCAAGATTGTGGTTGAATACATCGGGAGATGCCTCAAGGACGGTCTCAAGGGGTTTCCTCTCACCCATGAAGTCCGGGGTGAGGATTTCCACTCGTGCATAAGGGAGTCTCCTCCTGACCTCTCTTACGGTCTTCGCAAACTGTCCTGCCCCGCCATCAGGCAGATCATCCCTTGTCACTGATGTTATTACAATATACCTGAGTCCCATCTCAAGAGCAGCATCTGCAACCCTTACGGGCTCATCAGGATCAGGTGGTCCGGGGCTTCCCGGGGTTACGGAGCAGAAACCACAGTCCCGGGTGCAACGGTCACCGAGGATGAGAAAGGTGGCAGTGGGTTTTGAGAAGCATTCCCCCCGGTTCGGGCAGCGGGCCTCTTCACAGACTGTGGAGAGATTCCTCGACCGGAGAACGGACTTGGTCGTGTGTGAGCCGATGACAGACTTTACCCGGATCCACTCTGGTAATCTCATGGAAGACTCAGGAGGAAGATATGTTGGGGGAAGTGCCCGCAAGGCGCGGGCACTTGTGGTTTTCAGTCAATTCTCGTTACATTCGTTGCCTTGGGCCCCTTTGTGCCCTCCACAACCTCAAAGGATACACGCTGACCTTCTGCAAGGGTCTTGAATCCATCACCCTCTATATCAGAGTAATGAACAAAGACGTCCTGGCCATCGTCCTTCTTGATGAAGCCGTAACCCTTGGTCTCATTGAACCACTTCACTGTTCCTTCGACTGCTGACATACTGCTTTTGCCTCCTTTCAAATACTGAAACCTGAAAAAATACAGGCTCATCTTTTATAATTCTTTATGTCCCATAAAGTCAAGAAAAAAATCCTCCATCCCTTCAACATTTTCAGGAATTACCTTTTCCCATGCCATACAGTCTGATCAGGGGCGTAAACTGGATCGGCGATGCCGTGATGACACTCCCTGCTATCCGGTGTATCAGGGAGAACCTGAAGACAGAGAAGCTCGACCTCCTTGTAAAGGAGTGGGTAGCGCCTGTATTTGAGAAGGACCCCAATATAGACGGGATAATATACTACTCTCCCTCCTTTGAAGGACCTGGCGGAAAGATCAGAGGGGCAAGGATTCTCAGGGCAAGGAGCTACAAAAGGGCGATACTTCTTCAGAATGCCTTTGATGCCGCAGTGCTTGCCTTTCTTGCCCGTATACCTGAAAGAATCGGTTACAGAAGGGACGGCAGGGGGATTCTTCTTACAAAGGGGGTCAACTTTACAGAGAAGACCGGGACACTTCATCACATCCTCTACTACCTTGAGATGCTCCGTAATGCCGGATTCCACACAACCTCCAGGATGCCCTGGATATATATTGAGAGAGAAGAACACATCAAAGGTATAAAGATGCTCTCAAACCTGAGGAGACCGGTTATAATCCTCAATCCCGGTGCAACCTATGGCTCTGCCAAGCGGTGGCCGGCTCAACACTTCAGCAGGCTTGCCTCCATGATAATCAATACACTGGGAGGGAGCACGGTCCTGATCGGATCGGAGAAAGAAGTCTCCATAGGTAAAGAGATCACTTCGATGATGGAGAAGGAGCATCAGAGCGATGAGTCCTTTCTCGACCTTACAGGCAATACTACCCTCCGGGAACTTATCAGCATCATCGCCCACGCCGATATGGTGGTCACAAATGACTCAGGTCCCATGCATATAAGCTATGCCGTGGGTACGCCACTCATCGCCCTCTTCGGCTCCACCGACCCTGACCTGACAGGTCCGCCGGAGCCGTCCCTCCTGGGATCAACGGGGATGCCCCTGGAATATGAAACAGACTCTCCGGCACGGGTCCTCAGAAAAACCCTGACCTGTTCTCCCTGCTTTGAGAGGGAATGTCCGGGGAGAAACACAGAGTGTCTTGAATCCATCAGCCCGGAGGAAGTCTTCAGTGAACTCAGTTCTCTCCTCCCCCGGAAGAAGGCCGTCTTTTTCGATCGGGACGGCACCCTTTGCAGGGATGCCCACTACCTGAACAGGATGGAAGATTTTGAGCCCTTTCCAGGGTTATCAGAACTGAGGAAGCTTAAAGAGGCAGGTTTTCTTCTGATCGGCATAACTAACCAGTCAGGTATAGCAAGGGGGATTGTGGAGAGGAGTTTCGTTGAGAAGATAAACCGTATATTTGTTGAAAGGTATGGCTTTGATGACTTTTTCTACTGCCCTCACCACCCCGATGAACACTGTGCCTGCCGGAAACCGTCAACGGGCATGCTGATGAAGGCAAGGAAGAAATACGGGATAGACCTCAAGGAGTCCATTGTTGTTGGAGACAAGGAGAGTGATATGGAGCTTGCTGAGAGGACTGGAGCAAAGGGTATTGATGTCAGGGACTTCACCGGAGGAGACCCCGGCAAGAGCCCTTCCCTCGAAGCAATTGTCCGGAACATACTATACAAAGATGATGAATAGCCCCTTCAGGTCCGGATCACGACTTCTTCTATAATCCTTTCCGCTCTCTCCTTTAATTGTTTTGCAAAGGGATCATCCCTCCTCAATGCCTCTCCCACCCCGGTCAGTATCTCGTAATAGACCCCCCAGGCCCGTTTTTCATAGTCGAACCTTTCTTTTATAAGAAGGGAATTTTCCCTCAGCATGGCAAGGAGCTTCCCGATACGTCTGATCCCGATCCGGAGAAACTCCAGAGCCTCATCCTCATCCCTCTCAAAAAGATATGCCCCCTTGAGGGCAAGCCTGAGAAAGGCCATTGTGAAGGGGATATGGGAAATGAAACAGCCGGTGAAGGGATCAAGGAAATCTTTGATCTCTTTTATTCTCCAGGGGAGGGCTCCGGCATAAAGGGAAAAGAGGAGCATCCTCACTATATCCCCGACAGCCTTGCCCTGTGCCGCCTGTCTGATCGCCTCTTCTGCAAAGGCCTCTTTGTCATGCCGCATTATCAGCCCTGCTTTATGAAGATACCGGAGGAAAGGCCCGTTATTCTGATAGAGAACCGACATTATATACGCCTGATCTTCAGCCCTCCCGATAAAAGACGGGGTGAAGGGCCTGTAAGCCCTCAGATCCCTGATCAGAATGCCTGTTGTCCCTCCCGTCACGTGCACCCTCTGGAGGCATGAAGATTTTCCATCCAGATCATCTGATCCGTCATATCTGGTCATCATCTCAGCCACTGTGGAGACTGCCTGGGGAAAGCGGCTATGAAAAATCACTTCATCCGCAGCCCCTTCATTTTCAGGAAATCCCACATCCGGAGTAAAGAGTGACCTCTGTATATCGGACTCATTCACGAGGGCACCTGCAAGCATCCCGAACCTGACCGGTCTGCCCTCTGAATCAATCCCCTCAGCTCCCCAGAGCGGGGTCTTCAGGTGCTCAAAGGCGGAACATCCTGTCTCCCTCACTAATGTTTCTTCAGGAAATACCTGATCAAGATCGATCTTGAAGGTAGCCCTTTTCCGTGGATCAATGAGAACCTGCCAGAATGCAGTTACCGCCTTCAGGAAGCTGTAATGCCTTCCATATTCCCCGTCCACCCCAAAGACATCCTCAATCATTTCCCCGTCACTGAGAGAGAAAAACTCCCGGCCGGCAGGATACAGCACCTCCTCGACCATGCGGACAGTATCCGCCTCGGTGAAGATATAGACATCCAGCCCCTGGATATCCTTATGCTTCCGGATCTCATGCTCGAGATATGCCTTTGAACAACGGTGCAACCCCCGGTGAGTCACAGATACGGAAAGAATTGCGGTAAGCCTGGAATCTTCCGGGACGACTCCCCTTTTCTTCTCGAATCTCAGGGTCTCTGAAAGCCCGCTCAGACCATAGAGAACCTCGTTTCTTTCAGGGTCCACACCTATCTGGACCGGATGGTCATACCAGTAGAGCTGCTCCTCCTTCATCACATCTTCCACCTCACAGGTGAGTTCATCCTCAAGCCCGCAGGCCTCCAGAGCCCTCTCCGGAGGAGGAACGGTCAGGAGGGCGTTCGCCGTAAAAATTATCTCTTCCGCCGGTTCCTGAAGCGGTTCGGGATTAGGTTTTTCTATCCGGACAACTCTCCTCTTTCTGAGAGCCGAGATAATTTCTTCACGGGCATCATAAAGCCCGACACCCTCCGGGAAAAAGACCTCCCTTATCTTCTTTATCACTTCAGGATGCCCAGCCGGGCTGTAACGCCTGAGTCTCCCGGCAAGCGATTGCAGACGTCCGGGAAAGTTCCCGTCTTTGGACGAAACCTCCCCAATCTCCCTATCTGTCTCTTCAATCGCCCGGAGAAAGAATCCTGCTGCCTCTTTCATGTCCTCATCCGGTGCGGATTCAGCGGTTCTGGACATATACTCCCGTGCTTCAGAATGAAGAGGATGGTCCTTACCGGCAAGAGAGATGAGAAATGCGGCGTTCAGTCTTCTCAGGGTGCCCCCCTTCCCCGTGGAGGGTTTTCTGAACTGGGCAGCGAGATCAATCTTGATTATCTCTTTTCGGCTGATGAGGCCGCTTATCACTTCTGAAAATGCCTTGAGCACCGTTAATA
>WFTX01000082.1 GCA_015485235.1 Nitrospirota bacterium
GGTTCAAGAGTAAGGAATTCCTGGACTATCCTGAGGTTCAAGAACTGGCCTGTACACCCCGTGAGGGACTGTTACGGTTATTGCGGAAAACTCAAGAATTAGAAAGGAATATGAGGGGAAGTGGAGTTTACACCCTGTATGGAAGTGAAAATGCTATTCTTCTCTAAAATCGCCTGGTTTGCCTGTATAATCATTGTAGCAGTCTGCAACCCTTTTGTCAATGTTAAAAATCGATAATTGCTTATCCCTCGGGAAAAAGCCGGGAATGTTCTGTCTGTTCCCAGCATGACACTTCAGTCTCCATCGCCGTTTATCAATGTTTCCAGGACTCCGGCCCAGACCTCATAGCCCCTGTCACTCAGGTGAACACCGTCATCGAGGAAATACTCCCGGACCGGCATACCTTCTTCATCAACAAAGCGGGAATAGAGATCAATATACTCCACACCTTTTTCTGATGCAAGTTCCTGTATCGCCCTGTTTGCATCTTCTATCACCTGAGGATCGATCCATTCTATCATGATCGGGAGGACTGAATGGGTATGAATCCTGGCATCTGGCCAGGCGGCATTGAGTCTGTCTATGAGAACCCCGTAGGGGATGATGAAATCAAGATATTCCATGGCGATGTCATTCGTCCCTGTCATTATGAAGATCAGATCGGCAGAGGGATGTCTCGTTATCACACGGTCAAGCCTTCCAAGGAGTCCCTCAACCGTCTCCCCCGCCACCCCGAGGTTTGCCACATTGTGCCCGGGAAACCTTTCCTCCCAGTCGAAAAACTCGATGAGTGAATGGCCGAGGAAGAGGATGTTTAGTTGCTTTGTCTTTTTCATGTTATTCAGATCGCCTTCTTCTTAAAGAATATAGCAGAGTTATGAACCACCACTTGAAGTGATGGCTTCCAGTAAGGGTTATTGTGAAACTAAAAAATCAACCAACTATTTTCAGCATTTCATCTGGAGATACTATCCGGACAGGTCCTATCTTCCCCAGATGTCTTAGATGTTTGTCACCAGAGATTATGTATTCCGCTTCAAAGGCAATGGCGCAGGCTATGAACTTGTTATCTGCCGGATCATCTTCTACCCATTGTTTTTCCCTGGGATTGGCCAGAAACAGAAGATTATGTTGTTTCTCAAACATACTCATTAGTTTGAAAAGAAGTCCTTTTTCATCAAAATCAAATCTCTCCAGAACATCAAAATACTCTCTGAGTATTGGCAATGAAAGGCAGAGGACTAATTCTCCAGAGAACCATTTATCGATTATCTTCCGAGGCTTGCCGCCAAAAAATGATGAAACGAAAACATTTGTATCAATTACTACTCTCACCTCTCCGAACGGACCTCTCTTATAATCCTTTCTACATCTCTTGCCTTGTAACCCTTCTTTCGAAGTTGACTCCCTATTTCGGACCAGAGTTTTCGGAGGGCCCTTTCCATATCGTGCTCCTGAACATACTGATCCATCAATTCTTTAACCTTTTCATTAACAGATTTATTCTCCAGCTTGCTCAGGAGCTGGAATTTCTTCTTCAATTCATTATCTACCCTTATCAGTATCTGCGCTGTCATAAAGCCTCCCATTCAAATAGTATCATTGATATATATGATATCATATCCTTGCTGGAATTTTCAAAATGACATGTAACGATGGCAAAAAGACTGACTACTACTTGATCCTGCAGTTTGGATAATGGAAAATTCCGGTGGAAATATGCAAGAATCAAAGTACATGGAGCTCGTACCGATAAGGATAGAGCACGGCGAGGAAAAGGCCTGGGATAATGTCTGCGGTCTCCCGAGGGATGATGTATGCAAACGGACAGGAGCGGTCTTTGATGAGGAGGCCGGGGCATACATCCTGAAGTGCTTTGGCATGGATTTTCTGATAAATCCCTGCGACCTCCTGATCTCTACCAGGGACGAAAGGGGCGGTATCTTTCTTGACAAACTGAAATATTTCTTCAGGCTTTCCGTCCTGAACTACCTCTCAACAGCCAAGGACATCCCTCCTTCAGGCATCCTGAAGAAGCCCCTTGACCTGAGGGGAGGACACAGGTTCTTCCAGGGCACTCACCAGCTTCCCCTTGACAGGGTGGCAGAGAGGTTCGGGAAGGACAGGGAAGGCTTTATCAGACAGGGGAGGCTTTACGGTGCGGATGTCCACGAAGGATATGGCGATGCATCCATTGTGCTATATCCGTTTCCAAGGGTACCTGTCACCATGATCCTCTGGCTTGAGGACGAAGAGTTCCCTGCCTCAGTCGACCTCCTCTTTGACTCAACCTGTGAATTCCAGATATCCCTCTCCGATATAATCTGGGCGATTGCCATGATGTGTACCCTCTTAATGCTTGAAGAAAAAGGGTGAAGCAGGACAACCGCTCCACCCTCATCGGTCTGACAGGAAAGAATCAACCTTGTTTATGCTGCAACCGACTTCTCCATCTCCCTGAGCCAGAGGAGCCTTGAGCCCTCGACCATCACATTCAGTGTTGATGAGAGAAAGCCCTCAGGATCATACTCGAGGTCTTCTCTCCTGACGAACCTCCCCGAGGGCTCCTGCGGTGCAAATGCCTTGAGGGCCTTCTTTACATCCGTTGTCTTTGCCACCTTGAGTGTCAGCCCCATCTCCCTTGCCAGATCCTTGAGTATCTTACTGTGCTCCTTTGCTCCTCCGTAAGGTTCAATGGCAGGCCTTACCTCAACGAGGTCCTCCTTCATCCCCACAACCGTTCCATCTTCTTCATAGAACGTCGTAGCCGGAAGGACAATATCAGCCTCCTTTGCAAGATCCGTCATGTGAGAGTTCTGCACTATCAGAAATTCCACCCCTTCGGGCCTTTTTACGGGAAGATCCCCTATTACATACAGGACCTTAACCCCTCCTGATACCATATCCCTGTAGTTCTTGCCGCTGCCTCCAATACCGAGCATAACCGTTCCCTTGGCATTGGCCTCCACCGGCACCGAAAGGGCGGCTCCCTTTATGGAAGCAATATTCCTTGCCGCCTCAAATAGCGGTGTTGAGGCAATAACAACAGGATTACCGGCCTCTGCATAGAGGTCCGCTGCCTTGGCTACAGGCTCTGAGACCTCTGCACCATTAAGGTCCATACTCTCCGGGACATCCACACCCCTGTCCTTGAGTGCCCTTGCAAGGGACCCGAGGGCCTTTGCTTCATCAGCCTCTATCCTTATATCCGCCACTCCCTCATAAACATCTTCACCTGCATTGATCACTACAAGCTTTGCACCCCTTGCCTTCCGCTTCCTCACCGTCGCATCAAGGGCCGGGAATATCCTCTCCCACTGCGAGGGCTTAAGGCCCACCAGCAAAATAAGATCCGCTTTATCCATATCCACCTTTTCTCCCCCCACAAGGGAAGCACTGTCACCGTAAATACTCACAGTGGAGTCAATATTACTAATACCTGCATCAGCGGCAAAGCGCTTTGCCGTGAGAATATCCTCATTCAGGAGGTTCCCCGAGAGAATTATGCCTGCATTCTCTCCGTCCTTCAGCCTTGTGGCAACCTCCTTTACAGCCTCCCTGTACCCAGCCGGTACCAGATCATCACCATCCCGATTCAGAGGCTCAAGTATCCTCCGGTCGGAATTCACAAAATCAAAACCGAAACGGCCGTAAGCACAGATGTAATTGTCCGCCCTGCCTGCCTCACCTCCTATATTCACCTTGGCAAGATCTCCCCTATAGGTGCTTACCTGAATACGGCATGAGTCACCGCAGAAAAGACAGACCGATTCCGTCCTCTCATAATCCCACTCCCGCCCCCTTCTCCACCGGTCTGCCTCCAACAGGGCGTTTACCGGACAGGCATCAACACAACTGCCGCAGAAGGTGCAGCCCGACTCATGAAGGGGCCTGTCCTCTGCCGTGGTTACCCTTGAACCCACACCCCGTCCGGAGAAATCGAGAACCGCCGTCCCCTGCTCCTTGCAGACCCTCACACATCTTCCGCAGAGCACACAGTAATCAGGATCGCGCTTTATGAAGGGGTTCTCTGCATCTATCTCAAACCCGAACTGCTTCCTGTTGAATGTCGACTCCTTCACCTCGTACTCGTAGGCATAACGCTGGAGATCACAGACACCTGCCTTCGTGCAGGTCATGCAGTCAAGAGGATGCATGCTTACAATGAGATCAATCACATACTGTCTGATCTCGTTTATCTTCTCACTTGATGTATTGACAACCATACCATCCTTTACACGGGCTGTGCATGCCGTCATGGGAGCCTTCATCCCCTCTATCTCCACCATGCAAAGCCTGCAGGCTCCTATCCCCTTCATCCCCTTCAGATAACAGAGATTGGGAATATGAATTCCTGCTCCCTCTGCTGCCTCAAGTATCGTAATACCGGCAGGGGCCGTTACCTTCTTGCCGTCTATTGTGAGTTTAACCTTCCCAGCCATGAAAACCTCCTAAAGTTGTAGTGTATTGGTATATTGGGTATTGGCAACTGACTTAAAAAATCATGCTACCTCTTCGGTGACTTTCTTTTCCTTTAATATTTTCCCTGTCTTACGCTCTATCACTACTATCGCTCCAGTCGGGCAGACTGGCAGACAGGCCCCGCAGCGCGTGCACCTCCTGTCCCTTATCTCAAAGGGCGGATAGCCAGTCTGGAACTTGCTCTTCCGGGTCTGGCCGAATATGGCCTTGTCCTTGCAGACCTTCTTGCAGTCTCCACAATTAATGCATTTTTCCCCGATTATCTTATACCTTACATACTCCGGGCATACCGCATCAGGGCATACGCCGTTAACATGATCTTCAAACACACCGCTTTCAAGATACTCAATCATGAAGTTGGCCGTATCCTTCCCCTTCTTGCAGAAGGATGCCACAAGCATCTCATCGGCTATCCTTCTCAGCGCCCTGAGATCATCCTCACTTCCCTGATGATCTATTATCCCCTGAAGCCTCAGTTTCGCCTCATAGGCACCAAAGGCACAGGGAAAGCATCTTCCACACATGGGGCCTTTGAGAAACTCCTCTATGTAGTATGCCGCCTTCTGGACCGGACAGGTCAGTTCATCGGCAGATTCTTTTATCTCCGTAACCTTCAGAACTTTCTTCTCTTCCATCCTTCACCTCGAAATCTTGTTTTTATTACCTATCTGCCTCTTATGGATCAATACATATCCTCTGCCATGTACACTACCTCAGGCAGGAGATAGGAGACAAGGTCCCTGTAAGAGATCATTCCTATAAGCTTGTCATCCTCTGTGACCGGAAGATGGCGGATCTTCTTCTCTGACATCACATTGATGGCCACCCCGATATCAGTGGATGCATCGAGAGTGACCGGTGCCTTTGTCATCACCTTCTCAATGGGGTCATCATTGAAGTTCACACTCTTGACAAAGCAGTGCATCACATCCCTCTCAGTGAAGATCCCGATCAGTTTTTCATCATCATCCATCACCAGGATGGACCCTACATTCTTCCCGTCCATGATAGTTACGGCATCACCGATCTTGCAGTCCTTCTTGCACGTAACGATTACCGACGGCTTTGACTCCAACACATCCCTGAGTGTCATTTTGATACTCCTTTCAATGGTTTCCAGTTTTTCATAAGGTATCTGGAACCTCTCCTGTATGGCAATAACACTGTGCTTCCATATCTTCACGGCATCCACCGGGCAGGCATAGTAGCATGCCTTGCACTTTGTGCAGTAGTCCCTGTCGATGATGAAGGCGTCCCTTGTCTCCTTCACCGCATCGAAGGCACAGGCCTCCTTGCAGAGACCGCACCGGATACACTGGGTCAGGTCTATGGTGAAAAGCCCCATCCCGTTACAGACCTTGGCCCTGCAGTACTTGTCATAGATGTGTTCCTCGTATTCCTCCCTGAAATACTTTATCGTACTCAGGACCGGGTTGGGAGCGCTCTGTCCGAGGCCGCAGAGGGAGCCTTCCTGGATGAACTTCCCGAGGTCGATAAGCTTCTGGAGGTCCCCGTCCTGGCCCTCACCATTGGTGATCCGCTCAAGTATCTGGAGCATCTGGTAAGTCCCGATACGGCAGGGTGGGCATTTCCCGCATGACTCGGCCTGAGTGAAAGAGAGAAAGTACTTGGCCACATCCACCATGCAGGTATCCTCGTCCATCACGACCATTCCACCGGAGCCCATCATGGAGCCTACCTTCCTGAGTGAGTCAAAGTCAACGGGAAGATCAAGATACTTCTCTGGAAGACAGCCTCCCGAAGGACCGCCTGTCTGGACGGCCTTGAACTTTTTATCCCCAAGGATACCGCCACCTATGTCAAAGATAATCTCCCGGAGCGTGATGCCCATGGGCACCTCAACGAGTCCGGTGTTTTTCACCTTGCCGGTAAGGGCGAAGACCTTTGTTCCCGGCGAGGTCTCGGTCCCGATGGATCTGAACCAGTCCGCTCCGTTCTCTATTATCGGAGGCACACAGGCATATGTCTCGATATTGTTCAGGTTGGACGGCACTCCCCAGAGCCCGCCGCCCACCTCGGAAAGCCTGGGAGGCCTCGGTCTCGGGAAGCCCCTTTCTCCCTCTATCGATGCAACAAGAGCCGTGGACTCACCACAGACAAAGGCACCGGCCCCTTCCCGGACATCGAGATGGAAGCTGAAATCCGTCCCGAGAATGTTATCACCCAGAAGCCCGATGTCCTCGGCCTGTTTTATTGCATGAAGGAGGTTTTTTACTGCAAGGGGATATTCATGTCTCACATATATGAATCCGTACTCCGCATCAATGGCATAGGCACAGAGGAGCATACCCTCAATCAGACTGTGTGGGTCCCCCTCCATAATGGAACGGTCCATGAATGCCCCGGGGTCTCCTTCATCACCATTGGCTATCACAAATTTGAGGTCACCGGGAGCCTTCTTGGTATGAAGCCACTTCTTCCCCGCCGGAAAGCCTGCACCGCCCCGGCCCCTGAGTATCGCCCTGTCGACCTCATGGAGTACGTCGTCGGGGGTCATCCCGGAGAGTGCCTTCTGGAGCGCAGAGTATCCGCCCACTGCTATGTAATGGTATATGTTTCTTGGATCAATCCTCCCGTTGTTCCTGAGGGCGATACGGAGCTGTTTCTTGTAAAAGGGAAGTTCATCCATCAATTCATGGGGCTCATCATAAAAGGAATCTCTATTCAAGAGGTGTCTGACAGGAAAACCGGCAGAGAAGGTATGGCTGACAATCTCGTCGGCATCCGAAGACTTTACCCTCTGGTAGAAAAACCCGAAGGGCTCAACCTTCATGACCGGCCCCTTCTGACAGAGGCCCTGACAGCCCGTCTTCACAACCTGTATCTCAAGCCCTGCCTCCTTTGCCTTCTCCTCTATCCTTTCTATCACCCTGTTTGCTCCGGTGGCCATACAGGCGGTCCCGGTGCAGACCCTGAGCCGCTCCTTGCCTTCAGGGAAGGTCTCATCCTGAAGGAGAAGTCTCAGGTTATTCAATTCCTCTACATTCTTCAGTCTTGCCATACTGGTTCACCTCTGGACTTTCTTTATAATAAGGTCAAAAACCAAATTAATCAACCTCTGCCTCTTCCTCCTGCTCTATTGAGCTGATAAGTTCAGGAAGCTTCTTTTTCCCGATCTCCCCGACCACATCCTCATTAACCGTTGCAACCGGTGCCAGCCCGCAGCAGCCGACACAGCCGACGGTCTCAAGGGTCAGAGTCAGATCCTCCGTTGTCTCGCCAACCTCAATCTTGAAGTGTTCCTTCAGTGCATCAAGGACCTTTGACGCTCCCCTCACATGGCAGGCCGTCCCCATACAGACACGGACGATCTTCTTCCCTCTTGGGCTGAAATGAAACTGATGATAGAAACTCGCCACCGAATATATCTCTGCCAGGGGGAGGCCGAGCTTCTTGGAGAGCCTTTCAAGGGCCTCACCGGGGAGATACCCGTAGTCCTCCTGAATCCTGTGAAGAATGGGTATGAGTAGCCCCTTCTTCTTGTCATGCTCGCAGATGTGTTTCCCTACCTTGCCTATTTCCCTTTCAACATCAATCCTTTCTATATCCATCCGAACCTCCAGTTTGAGTTTTGAGTGTTGAGTTTTGAGCTAGGAATTATTTAATTTTCCTTATATTCAACACTAATCACTCAACACTCATCACTGTCTTTTATCCAACTCCCTCATGGGGTCTTGCAGCGGATTCCAGTTTCCGTCTGTCAGCCATGCTGAGAAGCTTTCTCTCAACACCGAACCTGCCCGGCTCATACTTCCTGAGCTTGAGGGCCTCACGCTTTCTGTCGATATGCTCAAGGGACTTCTGGAGTATCTCCTCTGGATCTGCTATGAACTCCAGCTTCCCGCCGACCCGTTCTTCCCATACCTCGGTCATTATCCTCTGAACCTCAGTGGATGCCTCAACAGGGCTTTCGGAGCCGAAGATAGTGTAAACACCTGATGCTACGAAATAACAGCCGATGGCAAGGGCCTTCTCACTCATCCACTCTGGAGCGATACCCACTGCTGGAAGGTCGGCGATATCATCTCCAAGTCCGCCCTCTTCCGCCATCTGGGTGGCAACGGTAAGTATCCTGGAGTTGTCAACGCAGGCGCCAAGGTGAAGTATAGGGGGAATCCCTATTGCCTCACAGAC